>CAMCIP010000282.1 GCA_945874855.1 Brevundimonas vancanneytii | reverse complement strand
GACGGGCCACAGCCTCGTCCATGGCGTTGTCCAGCACCTCGGCGAACAGATGGTGCAGGGCCCGCTCGTCGGTGCCGCCGATGTACATGCCCGGCCGTTTGCGGACCGGCTCCAGCCCCTCCAGCACCTCGATCGAACTGGCCGAATAGCTGCCCGGGACCGGCGGCGGGGCAGGGGTGGGCTCCGGCGCCGGCTTCGACAAGGCCTGGGGCGCGGGTTCGGCCGGGGGCTCCGGGGCGGGCACGGGACGGTTCGCCGGGGGCTCAGGTTCCGGCAGGTCGTCGAACAGGGAGGGGGCGGCGGACGGAGGCATGGGCCGATGATGGGACGATTCGGGGACCGGTCCGGTAGCCGCCGCGCGCTGAGACGGCAAGCGGGGCCGCGGCGACTCTGGCCGGCACGGGGTCCGGCAGGACGGCCCGGGTCAGCACCGCCAGGAACAGCACCCATGGAAGGCCCTGGTGTGCCATCAGGATGCTCTCCGACAGGCTGAGCATCAGGGTGGCCGTCATGAAGCCCAGCGCCCACCAGCCCTCGGCCGCCCCGGCGTGGTTCGCGCGCAGGACGGTGGCAGCGGCGGCGAAGACCGCCAGCGCGCCGACCATCAGGGCCCCCGGCCAGCCCAGCTGGACCAGCACGTCCAGCCAGCCATGGTGGGCGTTGGGCACCAGCCAGCCGGTCTCGAAGCGGATCCAGTCGCCGGGGACGCTGTCCCGCTCCCAGAAGGCACCATAGCCGTAGCCGGTCCATGGGCGTTCGGCGACGCGGGCCAGGATCGCCTCCCAGATGTCGGTGCGCCCGGTCAGCGACGGGTCCTTGCCCAGCGCTTCAAGAATCTCGACCGAATGACTGTCCCAGACCAGATAGCCCGCGCCGGCTGCCGCCACCGCGCCCCAGACCGCGGAAACGGCGAAGGCTGCGCCGCCCTGACGCATGGCCCAGAAGCCGCCCACGACCCCCAGACCCAGCATCAGGCACAGAAGCGACGTCTTGGACTGGGTGGCCAGGACCAGGGCCGCCGACAGCACCAGCGCCGCAGTGGGCAGCAGGCGGCGCGGATCGGGCGAGGCGAGGGCGGCGGCGCTGGCCGTGGCCACGATCACCATGACCGCACCCATCTGGTTCTTCTCGTACCAAAGGCCGCGCCACAGGCCGGCGTTGTCGGCCTGGTGCACGCCGATGGCGGGAAAGGCGAAGACCATCACCAGACTGCCCACCGCCATGATCAGGCCGGTGTGCATCAGCAGCCGCGGCAGGTGCGGTCCGCGGAACGCCGCGCCCAAGTACAGGGCGAAGGCCGAGGAGATGGCCAGGGCGATGGCGCGGCGCGACGTCACCTCGGGAAACAGCGACCACCACTTGCTGGCATAGGCCCACAGCACCAGCAGGCCGATCGCAAGCACGGCCGGCCAGGCCCGCCACAGCCGCTCGATCCGGAACAGCATCAGCCCCGCCGTCAAGGCATAGACCGGCAACCAGGCCAGCCGCAGGATCGGCGTCTCCTCCTGGGTCGGCGCAAAGATTGGTCCAACCAGGGCCCCGGTCAGCATGAACAGGATGAAGACGCACGCCGCCCGCTCCCACCACGTGGGGGCTGGATCAAGAGGAGCTCCGGTCAGGGCGGAATCGCGCACCGATGCAGGGTGGGGGAGCGGCGTTAACTGGGAGTTAGGCGGTGGAGTCAGCCGCGATCCCGGGCACCCTCTGGAGACTTTGGCGCGACTAGGCCCGCTCCACGAACGTGTCGATGACCTTCTTCTCGCCCGCCTTGTCGAAGGCCACCACCAGCTTGTTGCCCTCCACCGCCTTGACCAGGCCGTAGCCGAACTTCTGGTGAAACACCCGCACGCCGCGGGCCCAGCCGGAGGCGGCGCTCGGGTCGGCGGTGGCGATCAGGCGGCCGTCGCCCTCGATCAGGGCCTGGCGGGCGGGGCGGGCCGTGGGGGTCTGGCCGGCGGTAAAGGCCTTGGCGCGCTGCCAGCCGGGCGAGGCATAGCCGGCGCCGAAGGTGGGCGTCTCGTCCCAGCGGCTCTTGGCTTCCTTCAAGCCGGCCGAGGCGCCGTAGTAGCCGGTCTCACTCTCGGGTTCGACATGGTCGATGGGCAGGTCGTCGACGAACCGGCTGGGCAGCTGGCTGGTCCAGCGGCCATAGACCAGACGGTTGGCCGCGAAGCTGATGCGGGCGTCGCGCTTGGCCCGGGTGACGCCGACGTAGGCCAGGCGGCGTTCCTCCTCCAGGCCCTTCTCGCCCTTCTCGTCGATGCTGCGCTGGCTGGGGAAGACGCCTTCCTCCCAGCCCGGCAGGAAGACCAGCGGGAACTCCAGCCCCTTGGCCCCGTGCAGGGTCATGATCTGTACCGCGTCCTCACCGGCGCCGCGGTCCAGATCCAGCACCAGCGACACATGCTCAAGATAGGCCACAAGTGTCTCGAACCCCTGCATCGACTGGACCAGTTCCTTCAGGTTCTCCAGCCGCGTCTGGCCGCTGGTGCGGTCGGCCTTTTGCATCTCGACGTAGCCGCTCTCCTCCAGCACCGTCTCGGTCACCTGCCAGTGGGCGGTGTCGGCGGCCAGGGCCCGCCAGCGGTCGAGGTCGCGCACGAAATTTGCCAGGGCCGTGCGGGTGCGCGCCTGCAGTTCGTCGGAGGTGACAAGTTCGCGCACCGCCGTCATGGCCGAGACGCCGGACAGGCGGGCCATTTGCAGGATCTTCTGCACCGAGGTGTCGCCGATGCCGCGCTTGGGCACATTGACGATCCGCTCGAAGGCCAGGTCGTCGTCCTCCGACAGGATAAGCCGCAGATAGGCGTGAGCGTCGCGGATCTCGGCCCGTTCGAAGAAGCGCGGGCCGCCGATCACGGCATAGGGCACCGCCAGCATGACGAAGCGCTCCTCGAACGCCCGCATCTGGAAGGAGGCCCGCACCAGCACCGCCATATCCTTGTAGGCCATGCCCGCGCGGCGGGCGGTCTCGATCTCGTCAGCGATCAGCCTGGCCTCGGACTCCCCGTCCCAGACCCCGCGCACCCGCACCTTGTC
>CAMCIP010000281.1 GCA_945874855.1 Brevundimonas vancanneytii | reverse complement strand
CTGGGGATGACGACGCACGACCTCGGCCAGGGCTTCCAGCTCGGGCCCGGTGTAGGCGGCCCCGGTGGGGTTGGACGGGCTGTTGAGGATCAGCCATTTCGTCCGGGGGGTGATCGCCGCCTCCAGCGCCGCGGGCTTCAGCTTGAAGCCGTCGGCCTCATGGCCGACCACCGTGACGGGCTCGCCGCCCGCCAGCAGCACCATGTCGGGATAGCTGACCCAATAGGGCGCCGGCACGATCACCTCATCGCCCGGCGACAGGGTGGCGACCAGGGCGTTGTAGAGCACCGCCTTGCCGCCTGGGGCCACGTGGATCTGGTTCGTCTCGTACGAAAGACCATTCTCGCGCGCGAACTTGGCGACGATCGCCGCCTTCAGCTCCGGCAGGCCGTCGACATCGGTGTATTTGGTCTCACCGCGCTGGATGGCGGCGATGGCGGCCTGTTTGACGTTCTCCGGCGTGTCGAAGTCCGGCTCCCCGGCGCCCAGGCCGATGACGTCGCGCCCTTCCCGCTTCAGCTCCCGCGCCCGCGCCGTGACGGCGAGGGTCGCCGACGGCTTCACGCGCGCCAGGGCGGAGGACTGGAGCTGGGTCATGGGCAGGATTCTCGCGTGCGGGGAGGCTGTGGCTGTTTACGGGCGGGGGTCGGCGCGTGCAAATGCAGCATGATCCGCCGCGTCCTCGACTTCATCCTGAACATGGAGGCGGCGCGGTGGCGCGTGGTCGCGGCGACGGTCGGGCTGCTGCTGGCGGTGGTCGGACTGTTCCTGCTCGGCAAACAGGTCCTGGGCCTGCACGCCGAGGAACAGTTGCGGGATTGGCTGCAGGGCTATGCCGGCAGTCCGCTGGCGTTTCTGGCGACGGTGGCCCTGTTCGTGGGCGCGGCCTTCATCGGGGCGCCGCAGTTCATCCTGATCGCGGCCTGTGTCGTCGCCTTCGGCCCGTCGCTGGGCTTCTGGTACAGCTGGGTCGCGACCGTGGTGTCGGCCGGCGTGACCTATTGGCTGGGGCGCGGGCCGACCGCCCGGACGCTGGAGCGATACGGCGGCACCACGGTCGAGCGGCTGAAGCGGTTCGTCGGCAAGAACGCCTTCTACGCCAGTTTCATGATCCGCAATGTGCCGTCCGCCCCCTTCATCGTCGTCAACATGGCCTTCGGGGCGACCCGGGCGAACTTCTGGGCCTTCCTGTCCGGGTGCGCCCTGGGGGTGCTGCCCAAGACGGCACTGGTGGCCTTCTTCGGCGGGGCGGTGGCCGCTGCGGCATCAGGGGACGGAACCTGGACCAGCCTGATCCTGGCCGGGATCGCCATCGTCTGGCTGGGGATCATGCTGGCGGTGCGGGAATGGGTGAAGCGGCGGGAGCAGAACCGCAACTAGACCGGTTGCATTCCTGCCGGTCCCTCCCAAATTGCGCTCGTCCCCATTGGCAGAGGAGATCGCCATGACCCCGACCCTGTATATTTCGCCCGGCGCCTGCGCCACCGCCTCGCACGTTGCGCTCCAGGAGGCCGGCATTCCGCACGAGATCCGGATCGTGAACCTCAGGACGGGCGAGCAGCGCACCCCGGAGTATCTGGAGGTCAATCCGGCCGGCGTGACTCCCGCGCTGCAGACCGACCAGGGCGTGATCACCCAGAATGCCGCCATCCTGGCCTGGGCGGCGCAGACCCAGCCGCAGGCCGGGCTGGCGCCGGTCGACGACGCCTTCGCCTTCGCCCGCTTCAACGCCTTCAACGGCTGGCTGGCCTCGTCCCTGCACCCGGCGCTGGGCAAGGTGCTGTTCAGCCGGCCGCCGCTGGAGGGCGAGGGCCGGGACCAGGCGATCGAACAGGCGCAGGCCAAGCTGGATCTGGCCGAGGCCCATTATGTCGAGGGGCCCTGGGTATTCGGCGACACCTGGACCCTGGCCGACGGCTATCTGATGGTGTTCGAGCGCTGGTCGCGTCAGGCGGGGCTGCTGGACCCCGCGCGCTTCCCCAAACTGAATGCCCACCTCGACGCCGTGCAGCAGCGCGAGGCGGTGCAGCGCACCCTGGCGGCCGAGGGACTGAGCGTCATCTGACGAGGGCCGGGCGGGCCCGGCCGGATGCCGCAGCCCGCCCATGGCCAAGGGGCTTGTAATGCCCCGCCCATAAGGGCAAACGGGCCGTCAGTCGGCTCGACGATATCGATCAGGACGGAACGCGCGTGGGGATGCGGGCGGGACGGGGCGTCGTCGCAGCGGATCCATTTCGCAGACCGCCCCGCAAAGGCCCCAATCCGAACGGTATCCCACGCCCATGCATCTTTTCGGCATGATCTCCAACGACATCGCCATCGACCTCGGCACGGCGAACACCCTGATCTACATGAAGGGCAAGGGCATCGTGCTGAACGAGCCCTCGGTCGTGGCCCTGAGAAACGTCGGTGGACGGAAGATCGTGCACGCCGTGGGCATCGAGGCCAAGCAGATGCTGGGCCGCACCCCGGGCCACATGGAGGCGATCCGCCCCATGCGCGACGGGGTCATCGCCGACTTCGAAGTCGCCGAGGAGATGATCAAGCACTTCATCCGCAAGGTTCATAACCGCAAGGGCTTCGTGAACCCCAAGGTGATCGTGTGCGTGCCGTCGGGGGCCACTGCCGTCGAGCGCCGCGCGATCAACGATTCCTGCCTCAACGCCTCGGCGCGCCGCGTCGGCCTGATCGACGAGCCCATGGCCGCCGCCATCGGTGCCGGCCTGCCGATCCATGAGCCGACCGGCTCCATGGTCGTCGACATCGGCGGCGGCACCACCGAGGTGGCCGTGCTGTCGCTTTCCGGCATCGTCTATTCCCGCTCGGTCCGCGTCGGCGGCGACAAGATGGACGAGGCGATCATCAGCTACATGCGCCGCAACCATAACCTTCTGATCGGCGAGACCACCGCCGAACGCATCAAGAAGGACATCGGCACCGCTCGCATCCCGGCAGACGGCGAAGGCCTGTCGATCGAGGTCAAGGGTCGTGACCTGATGCAGGGCGTGCCGCGCGAGGTGCGCATTTCGGAGCGTCAGG
>CAMCIP010000280.1 GCA_945874855.1 Brevundimonas vancanneytii | reverse complement strand
GCCGAGGTGACGGTGGTCGAATACCTCGACCGCATCACCCCGGGCATGGACTCCGATATGGCCAAGGCCTTCCAGCGCGTCCTGACCAAACAGGGCGTCAAGTTCCGCCTCGGGACCAAGGTCACCGGCACGAAGGTGGTCAAGGCGGGCGTCGAACTGACCGTCGAGCCGTCAAAGGGCGGCGAGGCCGAGACCCTGACCGGCGACGTCGTGCTGGTCGCCATCGGCCGCCGGCCCTTCACCCAAGGTCTGGGGCTGGAGACGGTCGGCGTGACGCCTGATGCGCGGGGCTTTTTGGCCAATGACCACTTCAAGGTGGCGGATGGCGTCTGGGTGATCGGCGACGTGACCCACGGGCCGATGCTGGCCCACAAGGCCGAGGAGGACGCCGTCGCCTGCATCGAGCGGATCGCGGGCAAGGCCGGTCACGTCGACTACAATCTGGTCCCCAGCGTGGTCTACACCTTCCCGGAAGCCGCCTGGGTCGGCAAGACCGAGGAGGAGCTGAAGGCCGCGGGCATCGCCTACAAGACGGGCAAATTCCCCTTCAGCGCCAACAGCCGGGCCAAGATCAACCACGAGACCGAAGGCTTCGCCAAGGTGCTGGCCGACGCCGCCACAGACCGCATCCTGGGCGTCCACATCCTGGGCCCGCAGGCGGGCGAGATGATCGGCGAGGCCTGTGTGGTCATGGCCTTCGGTGGCGCGTCGGAAGACCTGGCCCGGACCTGCCATCCCCACCCCACGCGCTCGGAAGCGGTGCGTCAGGCGGCCATGGGCGTCGAAGGCTGGACGATGCAGGCCTGAGCCGGTTCGGGTTCAGCCGCCCCGCAGAACGCCGAGTCGATCCTTGACCGCGGGCCGGGCCTCGAAGGCGATGAAGGCCACGCACAGCCCTGCCCACAGGGCATAGGACACTCCGACGAGGGCTGCCAGCGGCAGGCCGCCGACCCCGAACAGCAGCAACGCCGTCTCGGTGAAGCCCAGGGCCTGGGCCGGTCCGTCAGCCTCGAACCAGCCGAGCACCGACAGGATCACGGCCATGGCGGCCTGGAGGGCCACGGCCAACAGGCCGCCGTAGAACATGAACCGCCAGACGACACCGAGCCGTGTTCCGGGTCGGCCGGTGCGGGCGTGCTCGCGCCTCAGCCACCAAACAAGGGCGGGCACACCGACCAGGCCGAGAGCCAGAACCATCAGCCGCCAGTCGGTGTCCACGCCGCGGAACCACGCCGACGGCCGCCAGAAGATCAAGGTGATCCACAAGGGCGGCCAGGCCACGCCGGCCAGTACGGCCAGGCCGATGGCGACGGGCGACCGGCGCCACGCCACCGGGCTGCGTCCCGGCAGATCCTCGGGGCTTTCGAATGTCCTCATCGCGTCGGTACCGGTTCCGGGCCGGAATAGTCATAGAAGCCGCGGCCGCTCTTGCGCCCCACCCAGCCGGCCTCGACGTACTTCACCAGCAGGGGACACGGCCGGTATTTGCTGTCGGACTGACCCTCGTACAGCACGTTCATGATGGCGAGCACGACGTCCAGCCCCATGAAGTCGGCCAGTTCGAGCGGTCCCATCGGATGGTTGGCACCCAGCTTCAGCGCCTTGTCGATCGAGGCCACGTCGCCCACGCCCTCGTAAAGGACGAACACCGCCTCATTGATCATCGGGGCGAGGATGCGATTGACGATGAAGGCAGGGAAGTCTTCGGCGTTGGTGGTGGTCTTGCCCAGGCTCTCGGCGAAGGCGACCGCCACGTCGTGGGTCTGGGCCGAGGTGGCGATGCCGCGCACGATCTCGACCAGCCGCATCACCGTGGCCGGCTTCATGAAGTGCAGGCCGATGAACCGCTCGGGCCGATCGGTGCCCGAGGCCAGCCGTGAGATGGAGATGGACGAGGTGTTGGACGCCAGCAGGGTCTGGGGGCCGAGATGCGGCGTCAGCTCGGCGAAGACGGCCCGCTTGACCGCCTCGTCCTCGACCGCTGCCTCGATCACCAGATCGGCCGTCGCGGCGCGGGCCAGGTCGGGTGTGGGAGTGATCCGCCCCTGCAGGGCCGCGGCCGCCTCGGCGCTCAGCGCGCCGCGCTCGACCTGCCGCGCCACTGAGGCTGAGATCTCGGCGACGGCCTCGGCGATCCGCTCGGCCGAGACGTCGAACAGCCGCACCTCATAGCCGGCTCCCGCCACGCTCTGGGCGATCCCCACGCCCATCTGGCCGGCGCCGACGATGGAGACTGTACGGATGGCGGTCATTCAGGAACTGGGGGCTGCGACGGCGCGGTGGAGCGCCGACGGGCGCACCTTAGAAGGCCGGACGACGGGCGCAAGGGCGACCGCTCAGATGCCGCCAAGCAGGCTGTAGAGCGCCTGGCACGACATCGGCAGGATGTAGCTCTGGATGCCGGAGATCAGCACCAGGGCGATCAGCGGCGAAAGGTCGAAGCCGCCGATCGACGGGATGACCGACCGCAGCGGCGCCAGAACCGGCGCGGTCACCGCGTCCAGAAAGCCCGCGAGCTGGGCCACGAAGCGGTTGCGATAGTTGATCACGTCGAAGGCGAACAGCCAGCTCATGATCACGGAGGCGATGATCGCCAGCCAGAGGAACCGGAAAGCCGTTTCGACCAGGAAGCAGATGAAGCCCGCGATGCCGCCGCCCATGATGGGATCCGTTGAGGTTTGAGGTCCGTGTTCCGCTTCTAGCGACTGGTGCCGCCGCGTCCAAAGAATTCCGGCGCGCCCGAGGTCGCGGAGACGTTGACAGCCCCGCCCGCCGCCGCCTAAGTCCCGCCTCCGCCTGGACCGGGAAACCGGGGCCGTAGCTCAGTTGGTAGAGCGCGTCGTTCGCAATGACGAGGTCAGGGGTTCGACTCCCCTCGGCTCCACCAGGCCCTCCTCAGAAAACCTTTGCGAACACGCCGCGAAGCTGGGAGATTCCGTCGACGCCGGGGACCCGGCGCGGGAGGGACGGATGTCCGAACTGGAGCAGCTGGCCTATCGCAGTCGCGCCCTGCTGCCGATGGACGGCCTGCTGAACATCG
>CAMCIP010000279.1 GCA_945874855.1 Brevundimonas vancanneytii | reverse complement strand
CGCCGACCAGATGATGGGCCTGGGCTTCCGCGAGGCGGCCAAGGCGGGCATCTCCTTCGGCAAGGACGACATCGTTATTCCGAAGAAGAAGGGCGAGATCGTCGATGCGACCCGCACCCTGGTCGAGGAGTACGAGCAGCAGTATGCCGACGGCCTGATCACCAAGGGCGAGAAGTACAACAAGGTCGTCGACGCCTGGGCCAAGGCCACCGATCGCGTGGCCGACGAGATGATGGGCGAGATCGCGCAACCGCGCGTGCTGGCTTCCGGCCGGACCGCCGAAATCAACTCGGTCTATATGATGGCCAACTCGGGTGCCCGTGGCTCGCAGGCCCAGATGAAGCAGCTGGGCGGGATGCGCGGCCTGATGGCCAAGCCGTCCGGCGAGATCATCGAGACGCCGATCGTGTCGAACTTCAAGGAGGGCCTGACCGTCCTTGAATACTTCAACTCGACCCACGGCGCCCGCAAGGGTCTGGCCGACACCGCGCTGAAGACCGCCAACTCGGGCTATCTGACCCGGCGTCTGGTGGACGTGGCGCAGGACTCGATCGTCACTGAGGATGACTGCGGCTCGACCCGCGGCATCACTCTGCGCGCCGTCGTTGAAGGCGGCGACGTGCTCGTCTCGCTGGGCCAGCGGGTCCTGGGTCGCTATGCGGCCGAGGACATCAAGGAGCCCGGCACGGAGACGGTGCTGTTCCCCGCGGACACCTATCTGCAGGAAGAAGAGATCGAGGTCCTGGAGCAGGCCGGCGTCCAGGCGGTCAAGGTCCGCTCGGGCCTGACCTGCGAGGCGGCGGCCGGTATCTGCGGCATGTGCTACGGCCGGGATCTGGCGCGCGGCACCAACGTCAATATCGGCGAGGCCGTCGGCGTCATCGCGGCCCAGTCGATCGGCGAGCCGGGCACCCAGCTGACGATGCGGACCTTCCACATCGGCGGCACGGCCCAGGTGGCGGAGACCTCCTTCTTCGAGGCGACCAACGCCGGCAAGGCGCGCATCACCGGCCCGACCGTCCAGGCGGCGCACGGCGACCTGGTGGCCATGAGCCGCAACGTCGTCGTCACCATCCTGGTCGACGGCAAGGACCGCGAGACCCACAAGGCTCCCTATGGCGCGCGCATCCGCGTCAAGGACGGTGCCGAGATCAAGAAGGGCCAGCGCCTGGCGGAGTGGGATCCCTACACCACCCCGATCCTGACCGAGGTCGGCGGCGCGATCCGCTTCGAGGACCTGGTCGAGGGCCTGTCGGTCAAGGAAGAGACCGACGAGGCGACCGGCATCGCCCAGCGCGTGGTCTCCGACTGGCGGGCCAGCCCGCGCGGCTCGGACCTGCGTCCGGCCATGGGCATCACCGTGGGCGACGGCTATGCCAAGCTGGCCTCGGGTGGCGACGCCCGCTACCTGCTGCCGGTGGGCGCGGTTCTGTCCGTCAACAACGGCGACGAGGTCAAGCCGGGCGAGATCATCGCCCGCGTGCCGACCGAAGGGGCCAAGACGCGCGACATCACCGGCGGTCTGCCGCGGGTGGCCGAGCTGTTCGAAGCCCGTCGTCCCAAGGACTGCGCGGTCATCGCCGAGATGGACGGCCGCGTCGAATTCGGACGCGACTACAAGAACAAGCGCCGCATCAAGATCACCCCGGAACCCAACGCCGACGGCGTCCAGGGCGAGGCGGTCGAGTTCCTGATCCCCAAGGGCAAGCACATCTCGGTGCAGGACGGCGACCTGATCCAGAAGGGCGACTACATCATCGACGGCAACCCGGATCCGCACGACCTGCTGCGTATCCAGGGCGTCGAGGCCCTGGCGGAATACCTCGTCAACGAGGTGCAGGAGGTCTATCGTCTGCAGGGCGTGCCGATCAACGACAAGCACATCGAGGTGATCGTTCGCCAGATGCTGCAGAAGGTCGAAATCCTCGACTCCGCCGAGACCACCCTGATCAAGGGTGATCACGTCGATGTCACGGAGGTCGAGATCGAGAACGCCAAGGTCGAGAAGCGCGGCGGCCGTCCGGCCGTCACCCAGCCGGTCCTGCTGGGCATCACCAAGGCGTCGCTGCAGACCCGCAGCTTCATCTCGGCGGCGTCCTTCCAGGAGACCACCCGCGTCCTCACCGACGCCTCGGTCAACGGCAAGGTCGACACCCTGGAAGGCCTCAAGGAGAACGTCATCGTGGGCCGCCTGATCCCGGCGGGCACGGGGGCCTATCTGCGGGCCCTGCAGAAGATCGCCAACGACCGTGACGCCCTGCTGACCGACGCCCGCGAAGCCGCCATCGAGCCCCTGCCGGCCGACCTGGCCGCGGAGCTGGAAACGACCGAGGGCTGATCCTCAAGGTCGCGGTGAAACGGAAGGGGGCGGTCCTGTCGGGCCGCCCTTTTTCGTCGGGCTATCGCGACCGGCCGCGACCCTGGGCGTCGTTCATGACGTCGTTGTTGTCGCGCCGCCAGCCGGGGTCCAGATGGGCGCCGGGGCAGCCCGCGCCGAAGTTGGAGCCCGGGCAGTCGCCCAGGGGCACGACGCCGGTGCCGCCGGACGGGGCTCTGCGCCGGGACTCATAGGCGGCCAGTTCACGCTCGCCCTGGGCTGCGAAGTCGGCGTCGCGGCGGGCGTTGCCGCTGCCGCGGATCGGGGCGGCCCCCAGGGCGGCGTCGGCGAACTGCTCATCGCAAAGGGTCTGCTCGGCGGGTGACAGACGGCCCCGCGCGACGTCACAGCGCACCATGCCCCCGCGCAGGCCCCGCCCGATGCCCGCCGATCCCGGTGGCAGGGCCGGCCAGGCGCCTGGCCCCGCGCGGGGCACCGGACCGGGCGCGGCGGCGCCGGGGACGGGCAGGGTGGGGGAGGGCGTCTCGTCCTCATCCTCCTCTTCAGCAGTGACGCGGCCGATCGCGGCCTGTGCCGTGGCGTCGCTCCGGGCGACGGCTTCGGCGGCCCCGGGCGCGGCGAGGCTTGGGCGGCGGGGCCGCTCGCCGGCCAGCAGCGGGCGGGGCTCGATCTCGATCAGGATGGCCGGCTGGTCAGCGGGCTGCCACCCGTCCAA
>CAMCIP010000278.1 GCA_945874855.1 Brevundimonas vancanneytii | reverse complement strand
TCGGCCACGGTCAGGCCGAAGGGGAACAGCTCGCGATAGATGACCCGATCGCGCAGGCCGGGACCGACGCGGAAGCCGACCCGGCGGGCCAGCAGGGCGACGCGTTCATCCAGCCGCTGCCGGTTGCGGGCGGCGGCCACGGCGAGGCGGTTGGACAGGACGATCCAGTCGATCGGGGTGCCGCCATCCAGGGCGCGGCGCTTGCGGGCCTCCCAGACGGTCTCGGCGTACATCGAAGGGCGCACCACCTCGAGACTGACGGGATCCACCTGGCCCAGCATGTCGAAATCGACGAAGCTGTCGTTCATGGGGGTGACGATCTGGTCGGCGGCGGCGTGGGCCGCGCGCGAAATCGCCGTGTCGCCGCCGGGCGTGTCGATACAGACCACATCAGCGACAGCGCGGGCCTGATCGAGGGCGCGCTGGAACTGGTCGAGCTGTTCCTGAGGCTCGGCGCGCGCGAGGGTCGGGCCGTCGCCCATGTCGGGCATCACCGGCTGGGTCAGGGCCACGCCATTGGCCTGTCCCCAGGCCTCCCGGTTCTGGAAGAAGCGGAACAGCGACCGCTGACGCAGGTCGAGGTCGATGACGGCGACCCGGCGGTCCGCGTGCTGCAGGGCGCAGGCGACGTGAATGGCGAGCGTGGACTTGCCCGCCCCGCCCTTCTCATTCCCGAACACCATCACATGAGTGGTCATCGCCGCCATCCCCCGAGCGCCTTGGCCAGTGCCGCGGGCTTGGCTGGAATTGCCCGGGACTTCAAGCCCCGCGACGGCACCAGGGGTCGTTCGCGCCTGCGGTGGCGCACAGGCGCAGCGCAGCTGCCGCCGGCGCGGAGACCCGCAGACGAACGAGGTTGCGTCCGCCGACGACGACCGGCTGGAATCGCGGTTGAAGGCCGGCGAGCTCGGCGGCTGCAGGCCCGGACTTGAGCTCCGCCCAGGCCGCCTCGGCGCGCGCCCGGCTGGAGTAGGCACCCAGCTGGATGCTGCGCGGGTCGCCCGACGGTCGCGGCAGGGACACGGGCCGAAGTTCGCCGCTGCGTCGCCGCACCTCCTGCACCGCCGCTTCGGCGACGATCGGCGCCGCCGCCTGAACCACAGCCGGAGCCAGGCCGTCGCGCGCGTCCCAGAGGTCGTGCGGCTCCATGACCTCGATGCGGACGGGCTGGGGCCGGCGCAGGCCGATGTCGTCGGCCGAGCGCGGCGCACCGGTTCCGGGACGGTCGAGGCTGACCGGCACCTCGGCCACCGCGCGGGCCATGTTCTCGAACCGGGCGGGATCGGCCTCGATCGCGCCGCAGCCGGGAACGAGCCCGGCAAGGAGAAGGACCAGGACTGGACGGATCACGAGGGTCGCGTTCATAAGCCCACCCTAGCGGGCGGCGCTTGAAGCGCGGTTCACGAACACGCTTAAACAGAAGCGTTAACACGGAAACCATGTTCGGATCAGACCCCCCCCTGCCCGTGGTCCGCACGGTCGCCGATCTGAGGCAGGCCCTGGCGGCATGGCGGGCGCAGGGGTTGGGCGTGGCCTTCGTGCCGACCATGGGTGCCCTGCACGATGGGCATCTGGATCTGGTTCGCGAGGCGGGGCGTCAGGCGGACCGGACGGTGGCCAGCGTCTTCGTCAATCCCACCCAGTTCGCGGCGCATGAGGACCTGGGCCGCTATCCGCGTCAGGAGGCGGCGGATGCGGCGCTGCTGGCCGGGGCCGGATGCGACCTGCTGTACGCCCCGGCCGTAGAAGAGATGTATCCCCCGGGCGCGACCACGACGATCGCGGTGGGCGGACCGGCCGACGGGCTGGAAGGCGAGTTTCGGCCGCAGATGTTCGGCGGCGTGGCGCTGGTGGTCGCCAAACTGTTCAATCAGGTCGCCCCCGACGTGGCCGTGTTCGGCGAGAAGGACTGGCAGCAGCTGGCGGTGATCCGGCGCATGGTGCGTGATCTCGATCTGCCCGTCCGGCTGGTCGGCGTGTCCACGACCCGCGACGGGCATGGCCTGGCCCTGTCCAGTCGCAACGCTTACCTGGGCGAGGCCGAACTGGAGACGGCGCGGCGGTTGAACGGCATTCTGGCCGAGGCGGCCGGTCGGGCACGGGCCGGACGGCCGCTGGCGGGCGTGGAGAAGGACGCCCATGCCGCTCTTCTGAAGGCCGGGTTCGACCGCATAGACTATGTCGCGGTCCGCGAGGCTGAAAGCCTGAAACCCTTCGCCGCCGGCGTGGTGGACGGCCCGGCCCGCGTCCTGGCCGCCGCGTGGATCGGCACGACCCGGCTGATCGACAATCTGGCGGTCTGATCTCAGCACCGCGCCAGTTTAGCGCGCTCCGGAACGGCGCCTGGTCGATTTCATCCCACCGTGCCGACGAAGCCGTCCAGCCGGTCCAGCGGGACGGCGGCGTCCACCAGCGACAGGGTCCAGCCGCGGTCAGTGGCCAGGCCCCAGCGCCCGGCCCCGGGGCCGAAGTCCGCTCCACCGGCCGAGACGGTGACGCGCCGCCCCGGTGCGAGGGCGGCGGGATCGATGCGGCCGACGGCCAGGGCGCGGGGCGCGGCCTCGCCGAAGCCGTCGAAGACCTTCAGCCCCGGCCGGTCGCGCAGACCGGTCCACCACGGATGGTCGGCGCTGAGCGCCAGCACGGCCACGCCCTCGCCGTGGGCGGCGAAGTCCAGCGCGGCCTCGGGGTCATGGGCCTGGGTCAGGCGGGCGGCCTGGCCGAAGCGGCGTCGGGCGGCGTCAAAGGCCCGGCCGGTCCCGACGGGGGCCCAGACGTGGACCTGGGTCGCGGTCTGGCGGGCCAGGCCCCAGCCCACGATCTCGCGCCACAGACCGGCGACAGCGGTGGCCTGATCCGGGCGGGCCTGGCCGACCATGCGGGCCAGGACTGCGGCCTCGCGGTCCGGACGCAGCGGCAGGTGGGGGCCGGCGGGGGCGTCCTTGGCCTTGCCGACGCGGTCGGCCAGGGCGAGCCGGCGCTGGAACAGGTCGAGGATGTCGTCGTCGAGGCGGTCGATCTCATGGCGCAGGGCCGACAGGGTCAGGTCGTCGGCGCTGGGCGTGGCAAGGGCGG
>CAMCIP010000277.1 GCA_945874855.1 Brevundimonas vancanneytii | reverse complement strand
AGGGAGGCCATGACAGATCAGATGACAGTGACGGCGGCGCTGGACCGCCTCGAAGCCCTCTATTCCATCTCCGTCGCCAATCTGCGCGCGGCGGTGAAGACCTTCCTCCAGACCGGCGAGCGCGCCGATCCGCAGGCCCGCGCGGACGGGCTGTTCGCCTATCCCCGCCTCAAGGTGACCTGGTTCGGCGAGCGGCCGGCCAATCTGGAGGTTCGCGCCTATGGCCGGATGTCCCGCCCCGGCGTCTATGCCACCACCATCACCCGCCCCGACCTGTTCCGGCCCTATCTGACCGAGCAGCTGGGCCTGCTGCTGCGGGACTATGGGGCGACGGTGGAGGTGGAGCCGTCTGATCAGGAGATCCCCTTCCCCTATGTGCTGGACGGGTCCGACGTGGTGCTGGACCGGACCCAGACCGCCGCCATCGCCCGCTGGTTCCCGACCACCGACCTGGCCCACATCGGCGACGAGATCTCCGACGGCCTGTTCGATCTGGGGGAGGACTTTCCCCTGGCCCAGTTCGACGGGCTGCGGACCGACTTCTCGCTGGCCCGGCTGCGCCACTACACCGGCACCCCGGTGGAGGCGGTGCAGAGCTATGTCCTGTTCACCAACTACAACCGCTATGTCGACGAGTTCGTGCGCTGGGCCATGCAGCAGCTGCGGGACCCGTCCACCCCCTATCAGAGCCTGGTCTGCGCCGGCGGCGTGGTGATCGACCGCGACACGCCGGACCCGGAGAGCGCCGTCATGGACGCGGCGTGGAAGAAGCACCAGATGCCGGCCTATCACCTGACGGCGCCGGGTCATGAGGGGGTCAGCCTGGTCAACATCGGGGTCGGGCCGTCCAACGCCAAGACCATCTGCGACCACCTGGCCGTCACCCGGCCGCATGTCTGGATGATGATCGGCCACTGCGGGGGCCTGCGTCCCAGCCAGACCATCGGCGACTATGTCCTGGCCCATGCCTATCTGAGGGACGACCATGTGCTGGACGCCGTCCTGCCGCCCGACATCCCCATCCCGAGCATCGCCGATGTCCAGCGCGCCCTGTACGACGCCGCCAAGTCCGTGTCGGGCATGCCGGGCGAGGAGATCAAGCGCCGGCTGCGCACGGGCACGGTGGTGACCACCGACGACCGGAACTGGGAGCTGCGCTATACGAAGTCGGCCCTGCGCTTCAACCAGAGCCGGGCTGTGGCCATCGATATGGAGAGCGCCACCATCGCGGCCCAGGGCTACCGCTTCCGCGTGCCCTACGGGACCCTGCTGTGCGTCTCGGACAAACCGCTGCACGGCGAGATCAAGCTGCCGGGCCAGGCCAACCGCTTCTATGAGGGCTCCATCTCCGAGCACCTGCAGATCGGCATCCACGCCGTCGACCTGCTGCGCGAGGAGGGCCAGCGCCTGCATTCCCGCAAGCTGCGGGCCTTCGACGAGCCGCCGTTCAGGTGAGGGACGGCAAGGAGCCTTTCCGAAACAGATACAGACCGAAGCCCAGAAAAGGCCGGCCGAACCCGAACATCGCCTTCACCCGGTCGGCCGACTGGCGCACGGCCGGGTGCTCCGGCGCGTCGGGATGGGCGTCCAGCCAGCCGCGGGCGGCGGCATCCATGGTCGCCAGGTAGCGGTCCCAGGTTTCGGGCGGCGAGACCTCGGCCGAGACGACCTGATAGCCCGCCGCCCGGCCGGCCGCCTGCCAGCCCTCGTGGGTCTCGTACAGATTGGTCAGCTCGATCAGCTGGCGCAGCGGTCCGGGCGGTTCGGCCGTCCAGAACAGATCGCCCCAGATCACATACCCCCCGGGCTTCAGATGGGGACGCAGACCCTCCAGCATGGCGCGGGGCTCGCGCACCCCCTCCCCCACCGGCTCGGTCGTGCCGATGGCGCAGATCAGGTCGAGGTCGGACAGATCAGCCAGGACGGCGTCGGACCGGAGCCGCTGCAGGCGCACCCGGTCGGCCACGCCCGCCGCCGTGATCCGGTCCTGCGCCAGGGCCGCCATGCCCTCGTCCAGCTCGACCGCCTCGACGTCCAGGCCAAAGTCGCGGGCCAGCAGAACGGCGACGGTGGCATTGCCCGAGCCGATTTCCAGCGCGCGCCCCCCGGCCGGCACCCCGGTCCGGGCCACGGCGCCGGCCAGGGTCTCGCGCTCAAGGGCGTTGCAGACGTCCAGCGCCTCATAGGCGATCAGATGAAAACTCCGGCGCATCCCGCCTTCTAGGAGCAAGCGCCTGCCGGCGAAATCGCCGGGCCCTGCGCAGGCCCCATGAAAAGCACTTTACATTCTAAAGTCGATGCGTCAGAAGGAGGTCAGGGAACGACATTCCAGGCACGGAGGCCTGACCATGACCCAGGACGACATCAAGTCGATGAAGGACGAGATCGCCTACATAAAGGCGCTGGCCGAGGAGGGGCGGCGAACGCCCCTGGTCGGCGGTGCCATCCTGATTGCGGCCGGCCTGATCTTTGGCTGCGCATCGGTGGGGCACTGGCTGATCGAGGCGGGGGTTCTGGTCCTGCCGCCGGTGGCCCTGGCGGTCATCTGGATGGGAGCCCTGATCCTCTTCTTCATCTGCCTGTACGTGCTGATCGGCCGGAGCAAGAGCCGCCCCGGCGCTGCCTCCCTCGTCAACACGGCAGTGAGCGCCGCCTGGATGGGCGTCGGCCTGCTGATCTTCACGATGTCCATCTCGATCGCCGTCATCTCGTGGCGCGTCCAGAGCCCCCTTCTGACCCTGATCTTCCCGTCGATGATCTTTGCGGCCTACGGCTCCGCCTGGGCAGTCTCGGCGACCATGTCGCGGGCGCGGTGGCAGTGGGTTCTGGCCATCGGTGCCTGGGCTGCCGCCCCCCTGATCGCCACCCTGGTCGGCACTGACTGGATCTGGCTGGCCTATGCCGGCGGCCTGTTGGCCCTGGCCCTGGTGCCGGGCGTCATCCTGGTCCGCCAGGAGCCGGCGGACATCGTCTGACCATGGCCGACGATTTCGACATCAACCGGATCGACGAGGTCATCCATGGGCGCGTCCGCCTGGGGATCATGGCCTATCTCTCCAGCGCCGGAAGCGCCGAGT
>CAMCIP010000276.1 GCA_945874855.1 Brevundimonas vancanneytii | reverse complement strand
CGGCGCGGGCTGGAGCCCGTCCTCTCCGGCGCGCGGCTCAGTGCCGTGCGCCAGAACCGGCCCGACCTGCGCTTCCCCTTTCCTGACCGCTTCGTGGAACGGCTGGAGGGCGCCCGCGTCGAGCGGGTGCTGCGTCGGGCCAAATATCTGTTGATGCCCCTGTCGACCGGTGAGACCTGGGTGACCCACCTGGGCATGACCGGCCGCTTCACCCTGGACGGGCGTCAGCTGGGCGAGTTCGAGGAGCCGGCGCCGATCGCCGGCAAGCATGAACACCTCAGCCTGTGCGCCGACGCCGGCACGGGTCGCACCCGCATCGGCTTCGCCGACGCGCGGCGGTTCGGCTTCATGGGCCTGATCCCCGACGATCAGGTCAACGCCCACCCCTGGTTCGCCGGACTGGGCCCCGAGCCGCTGGGCAACGGCTTTTCGGCCGCGCATCTGAAAGCGGCCTTCACGGGCAAGGCCCAGAACGTCAAAGTGTCCCTGCTCGACCAGCGGATCGTCTCAGGCCTGGGCAATATCTACGTCTGCGAGGCCCTGTGGCGCGCCCGCATCTCGCCCCGGCTGGCGGCGGGCAAGGTGTCGACGCCGCGCCTCGAGGCCCTGACCGTAGCCATCCGCGACGTCCTGACCGAGGCCATCCGGGCCGGCGGCTCGACCCTGCGCGACTTCGCCAATGCCGACGGCGGCCAGGGCTATTTCCAGCACCGTTTCGACGTCTATGGCCGCGAGGGCGAACCCTGCCGCCGGGTCGACGGCCATCCCGTCATCCGCCGCCTCGTCCAGGGCGGCCGTTCGACGTTCTTCTGTCCGGAGTGCCAGAAGCGATGACCGACCCCCGGATCATCCTGTTCCGCGGCATGAATACCGGCGGCGTCCGCGCCCCGGTGGTGGAGCAGCGGGCCATGGCGGAGCGCATGGGCCTCAAGAACCCCCGCACCCTGCTGGCGAGCGGCAATCTGGTGGTCGAGAGCAACCGCGATCCACGCGCCCTGGAGGCCGAGGTCGAGGCGGCCATGGCCGCGACCTTTGGCCTGAAGATCGCCGCCATGGTCCGCACCGCCCCGGACTGGTCCCGACTGATCGCCGCCTGCCCCTTCCCGGCCGAGGCGGCGGCGCATCCGTCGAAGACCCTGCTCATGGTCATGAAGGCCGGCGTCCGGGACGGCGCGCTGGAGACCCTGCGCGGTTTCGCCTTCGGCGACGAACGGGTCGAGACCACCGACGGCGCCCTGTGGTTCTTCCACCCCGACGGCATCGGCCGGTCGAAGATGGCCGAGCAGGCGTCCAAGGTCCGCCTGACCGGCATGGGCACGGCCCGCAACTGGAACACGGTGTTGAAGCTGGCGCAGATGGTGGGGGTGACGACATGAGAAGAATCCACCTGTGGATCAGCCTGCTGGTCGCGACCGGCGTCTGGGGCGGCTATTTCCTGTTCTTCGCCCGGGCTGTGCGGGCCGACGACCTGTCGGGTCTGGTCTGGGTCTTTCTGGCCGCCCTCACGGGGGCCGTGGCCCTGGAGGCCGGGGCGACCTCGACCGTGGCCTGGCTGTTCCGCAAGCGCGCCCGCGACCTCGACGAGGGCCCCAGCCTGAATGCGGCGCTGAAGGCCGGGCATGTGGCCCTGATGGCGCTGATCGTCATGCTGCTGGCCGCGGCCGCCGCCCTGGCCCTGGCCTCGCGTTTCGGCTGGAGCCTCGATCTGTCCACGGCGCGGGCCCAGGCGGTGGCGGCCAACCTGCTGCTCGGCATGGTCGTGCTGGCCGAACTGATCCGCGCCGCCTTCACCCTGATGCTGCTGCCGCGGCGATAGGGCAGGCGCGAGTGGCGAGGGTGCCGCCAGCCGGCAGCCGGTTGCCGGGAGCCTTGTCCTGACGCCGCGCGACCGCCTAATCACTCGCCAACTCGCCAACTCGCCACTCACCACTCGCGGAGCCCGCCATGACCGACAGCTACGACACCCTTCTGATCGAGCGTCACGCCGACGGCTATGCGGTGGTGACCCTGAACCGGCCCGAGGCGCTGAACGCCCTGAACTCGGCGCTGTTCAAGGACCTGGCGGCCTTCCTCGACCTGGTCGAGCATGACGACAGCGTGCGCTGCCTGATCCTGACCGGCGCGGGCGACAAGGCCTTCGCCGCCGGGGCCGACATCAAGGAGATGGCGGACCAGACCTATGCACAGATGTATGCGGGCAATTTCTTCGCCCTCGGCCACGACCGGATCACCCGGTTCCGCAAGCCGATCATCGCCGCGGTCAACGGCTTCGCCCTGGGCGGCGGCTGCGAGCTGGCCATGCTGTGCGACTTCATCGTGGCCTCGGAGAAGGCGAAATTCGGCCAGCCGGAGATCAACCTCGGCGTCGCCCCCGGCATCGGCGGCTCCCAGCGCCTGACCCGTCTGGTCGGCAAGTCCAAGGCCATGGACATGGTCCTGACCGCCCGGATGATGGACGCGGCCGAGGCCGAACGCGCCGGCCTCGCCTCGCGCGTGGTGCCGCATGAGACCCTGCTGGACGAGGTCCGCAAGATCGCCGCCCGCATCGCGGCCCAGAGTCCGCTGGCCGTCATGGCCAACAAGGAGAGGGTCAACGCCGCGCTGGAGACCACCCTGACCCAGGGCGTCCAGTTCGAACGCCGCCTGTTCCACAGCCTCTTCGCCTTCGAGGACCAGAAGGAGGGGATGGCGGCGTTCGTGGAGAAGCGGAAGCCGGTGTTCACGGGGAAGTAGCCCATGTTCCGCAAGGTCCTTGTCGCCGTCGGATTGCTGGCGGCCTGCGCCCCGGCGGCCCAGGCGCAGATCACGCCGCGGCCCGAGGTCCTGACCGGCGCCTTCATGCCCGGCTTCGTCGGCGAGGCAGATGAGGAACGCTATCCGGTCCGGACCGTGCGGATCGGAGAGGTGCACATCTCGAGTGGCCTGGTGATCGTGGTCGATCCCTTTCTGATGTCCACGCGCGACCGGCCGTTGACGGTGTCGGTCCCGCCGGGCCGCTATCCGGTCGATCTGGCGGTGGCCGACGCGGGCGACAGCGGCCAGCGCGTCGCCCTGGCCCGGCTGCTGATCTCCGACACGCCCCCGGTGCGCTGG
>CAMCIP010000275.1 GCA_945874855.1 Brevundimonas vancanneytii | reverse complement strand
CCAGCCGGGCGGAGTCCATGCCGGAGCAGTACAAACGCTATCTGATCAATAATCTGCGCGAGAGTTTTGACCTGCCGGGCACGCCGATCCGCCTGACGGTCAAGTCCTCGGCCGGGGACAACCCCTATGCCCCGGGCGGCGCCAAGTCCGGCCCCGAGCGCTACAAGGGCGACGCCAAGACCGCGCCACGGCGGGTGATCAAGAAGGCCGAGAAGGAGGCCATGCTGTCCAACCTGCCCGGCAAGGCGCTCGAGCAGAAGAAGGCACGCAAGGCCCAGCCGCGCATCATCAGCGGCGTGAAGGCCAGCTCGGCCAAAAAGGCCGGCTCGTCGGTCGCCGTCCAGAAGGGGGCCCGCGGCGGGGCCCGTCAGGTCTCGCGCTCCGGCCGGGTGCGCACCGGCCAGAAGCACGCGCCGAAGAAATAGCCGGCGTCAGCCGGTAAACCCGTCCGCCGCCAGGAACGCCGCCTCTTCCGCCGTGGTCTCGCGGCCGAGGGCGGCATTGCGGTGGGGGAAGCGGCCGAAACGGGCGACGACGGCGTGGTGGTGCTCGGCCCAGCGATCGTCCGGCGCGCGGTCCATGCGGGTCTGGAACAGCTCCACCTGACGCTGCTGGTCGGCCAGATCCTCGGAATGCTGCAGCGGGAGGTAGAAGAAGCGCCGGACGTCGCCGTCGATCTCCAGATCGTGGCCGGCGTCCAGCGCCCTTCGCGCGAACATGAGCGCCAGCGGGTCGGTGGCGAAGGCATGCCCCGTGCCGCGGAAGCTGTTGCGCGGAAACTGGTCCAGCAGGATCAGCAGGGCCAGCGATCCCTCGGCCATGTCGGCCCAGTGATCCAGCTCGCGCCGGGCGGCGGCCACATGCGCGTCGTGGAAGCGCCGCCGGAACAGGGCGTCGAAGGCCGCGTCCTTCTTGAACCATTTGCCGGGGCCCGCCTCTTTCCAGAAGGCGACGACGTCGGAAGGCGTTATGTCTGGGGTCATGGACCAGAACCTAGGTACGACCCTTCCCGTCTTCCATGACCGCGACTGCGATCTCTCGATCATTCGCGGAAAGCGCGTCGCCGTGATCGGCTACGGCAGTCAGGGGCGGACCCATGCGCTGAACCTGCGCGACTCCGGCGTGCAGGACGTCGTCGTGGGGCTGAAGGCCGGGTCGGCGACGCGGGCGAAGGCCGAGGCCGACGGCTTTGCGGTCCTGACGGCCGGCGCGGCGGCCGCGGGGGCCGACGTTGTGGCCGTCATGGTGTCGGACGAGGCGCACCGCGACCTGTGGCGCGACGAATTGGCCCCGGCCATGAAGCCCGGCGCGGCGCTGGTCTTCGCGCACGGCCTGTCGGTGCGCTTCGGACTGGTGGAGCCGCGGCGGGATCTGGACGTCATCCTGGCGTCGCCCAAGGGGATCGGGCCGCGCATCCGCGACCTCTATGAGGCGGGCGAGGGGGTCTTCTGCCTGTTCGGCGTGCATCAGGACGCCACGGGCGGGGCCCATGCGCTCGGCCTGTCCTATGCCGCGGCCCTGGGCTGCGGGCGCAAGGGCATTCTGGAGACGACCTTTCGCGACGAATGCGAAAGCGACCTGTTCGGCGAGCAGGTGGTGCTGTGCGGCGGGGTGGCGGAGCTGATCGACGCCGCCTTCATGAAGCTGGTGAACGCCGGCTATCCGCCCGAGGTGGCGTGGTTCGAGTGCTTCTATGAGGTCAAGCTGGTTACCGACCTGATGTTCGAACGCGGGGTGGCCGGGGCGTTCGAGAAGATCAGCAACACCGCCGAATACGGTGCCTATCTGACCGGTCCGCGGGTCATCGGCGAGGCTGCGCAAGCGGCGATGGACGAGGTTTTACAGGAGGTTCGGTCGGGCGACTTCGTGCGCCGGCTGATGTCCGACCACGATGCCGGCTCCCCGGATCTGCTGGCCCGCCGCGCGACGCTGCGGGGGCGGCGGATCGAGGCGGTGGGGGCCCACCTCAAGGCCGTGGCCGCCCGGGCGAAGGACTAGTCCGCGACCACCGTCGCCTTGCTGAGATCCGCCCGGATCCGCACCACGTCGCCCGGCCGGGCGATCACCCCGGGCACGTGCAGATGCACCATGTCGTCGCCCAGCCGCGCGCCGACCTCGCTGAAATGGCCGCCGAAGCGGGTGGTCTCGACCGTGGTCTCCAGACCCTCGGTGCCCGGCGTCAGGTCCTGCGGCCGGATCAGCAGGGCGGCGGGGCCGTCGGCCAGGCCGGGGGCGGGCAGGGTCCCCAGGGGCGAGGTCGCCATGCCCGCGGTCACCACCGCCGGCAGCCGGTTGATCTCGCCCAGCAGCCGCGCCGCCGCGGTCGAGGCCGGTCGCGCCCAGCAGGCCTGCGGATCGCCGGACTGGATCACCCGCCCGCCGTCCATCAGCACCAGATCGTCGGCCATCATCAGCGCCTCGCCGGCGTCATGGGTGACCAGCAGCACCGCCGCTCCCGCCGCCTTCAGCGTGGCCAGCAGCCCTTCGCGCACCTCGGACTTCAGATGGGCATCCAGGCCTGAGAAGGGCTCGTCCAGCAGGACGGTGTGCGGCCGCCGCACCAGGGTGCGGGCCAGGGCCACACGCTGCTGCTCCCCGCCCGACAGGGAATGCGGCCAGGACGTCGCCCGGTCGGCCATGCGCACCTCGGTCAGGGCCGCCATGGCCCGGGCCTTGCGCTCGGCGGCCGGCAGATGGCCGAGGCCGAACATGACGTTGTCGCGCACGCTCAGATGCGGGAACAGGGCATAGTCCTGGAACACCAGGCCGACGTCACGCGCCTCGGGCGGCACGGTCCGGCCCGGCGCCGACAGCCCCTGTTCGCCGGACCGGATCTCGCCCGCGTCGACCGGCTCCAGCCCGGCGATCAGGCGCAGCAGGGTGCTCTTGCCCGAGCCCGACGGACCCAGCAGGCAGGTGATCCGCCCGGCGCGCAGGTCCAGATCGGCCGCCTCGACCGCGGTCTTGGCGCCGTAGCGGCGGGTCACGCCCCGGACAGTGATCGTCGCCTGTTCGCTCATGGACTTCCCGGGCGCGCCTGCGCCACCTTGCGGCTCAGCCATATGACGGGCGGCAGGGCCAGCGCCACCAGGATCAGTGACGGCCAGCCGGCG
>CAMCIP010000274.1 GCA_945874855.1 Brevundimonas vancanneytii | reverse complement strand
GCGCTTTCCCGAGGGGGTCAATGTCGGCTTTGCCCATGTCATTGCGCCCGACCGGATCCGCCTGCGGGTCTGGGAGCGCGGGGCCGGCCTGACCCGGGCCTGCGGCACCGGCGCCTGCGCCGCCCTGGTCGCCGCCGCGCGCCGGGGCCTGACCGACCGCGCCGCGACCGTGGTCGTCGACGGCGGGGAGCTGTCGATCCTCTGGGACGCCGCCACGGACCATGTGGAGATGACCGGCCCGGTCGAGATCGAGGGGACCGGGCGGCTGTAACGGCAGGGGCCCTTTCGTCGTATCCTCGCCAACGCCGCCACGCCGAGCCCCGCATGACCGACCGCCCCGCCGTTCAGATCCTTCATGGCCCCATCGGGTCGGGCAAGACGTCGCGGGCCCTGGTCTGGATCGCAGGCCGCCGTCCGGACGAGGTCGGCGGGGTCGTGACCCTGAAGACGGAGACGGGGCGGGTCATGCGTGACCTCGAGACCGGCGATTTCATGCCGATGGAGGGTGCCGCCGACGACGAGCCGGTCGCGACCGTGGGGCGGTTCCGGTTCCGGACCGCGGCCTTTGACTGGGCCGGGGACGTGCTGACGCGCGCTGCGGCGAGCCGGCCGTTCGTGGTGGTGGACGAGGTCGGGCCGCTGGAGCTGAGGGGCGAGGGCCTGGCCCCGGCCCTCAGGGTCCTGATGGCGTCGCGTGCCACGCCGGTCCTGATCGTGCGCACACCCCTGGTCGGGGCCGTGGTCGAGGCGTTCTGCGCCGGGCGCGCCGTGGTGGAGGATCCGTCATGACGACGCGCGCTGCATTGCCGACACGTGCCGTCCATGAGACGATGATTTGCAAGCCATTCTGCGGGGGCAGATGACCGACGCGACCTTGGACAAACCGATCGACGGGACGACCCCCGATCCCCTTGCCGACCGCCCCCTGCCCGGCGGCCGCACAGACACCTACCGACACCCGCCGCTGGTGCGGATCAGCCACTGGCTGAACGTCATGGCCGTGGTGGTGCTGATCATGAGCGGGCTGAACATCCTGGCCGCCCATCCGCACCTGTACTGGGGCGTGGACTCAAGCTTCGGTGACGCCTGGCTGTCGACGCCGACGGTTCCGAACTGGCTGTTGATCCCGCAAGGGCGCAACCTGGCCGAGGCGCGCAACTATCACTTCCTCTTCGCCTGGCTGTTCGTGATCAACGGCCTGATCTACCTGGCCTATGGCCTGATCTCGCGCCGCTTCGGCACGCGCCTGTGGCCGACGCGCGAGGATGTCCGCACCCTGCCCGCCTCGGTGGTCGAGCACGCCCGTTTCCACTTCCCGACCGACGATCACGCCCGCGCCTATAACGTCATCCAGAAATTCGCCTATCTGGCCATGATCCTGATCGTGCTGCCGATGATGCTGATCACGGGGCTGAGCATGTCGCCGGGGTTCAACTCGATCGGCGGCATCCTGCTGGACCTGATGGGCGGCCGTCAGTCGGCGCGGACCCTCCACTTCATCTCCGGCGGCCTGATCGTCGGCTTCATCTTCATCCATGTCGGTCTGGTGATCTGGACCGGCTTCGCCAACAATATGCGGGCCATGATCACCGGCTGGTTCACGATCGAGCCGCCGGGGTCCGTGGCCGGTCCCAAACTGCGCCTGCGCCGCGCCGACGAGGGGGAGACGCCGTCATGAACCGTCGTCGCTGGTTGACCGGCGCCCTGTCCACGGCGCTGGCCGCCACAGTCGCCGCCTGCGGTCAGGCCGGAACCTCGATCGCCCATCAGGCGCGGCGCATGGGCGAGGGGCTGACGCGCCGCTCGCAGCGGCTGATCCTGCCCCGCGACGCCCTGGCCCCGACCTATTCGCGCGCGCAGATCAGCCCGGACTTCAAGGCCAATGGCTCGATCGACCCGGTGGCGTCGGACTATCTGGCGCTGAAGGCCGGCGGGTTCGCCGACTATCGCCTGGTCCTCGAGGGCCTGGTCGAGCGCCCCCTGAGCCTGTCACTGGCGGAACTGCGGGCCCGGCCGGCGCAGACCCAGATCACCAAGCACGACTGCGTCGAGGGCTGGACCTCGATCGGCGAATGGACCGGGGTGCGGCTGGAGACCCTGCTCGACGAGGCCGGGCTGAAGCCGGAGGCGAAATATGTGGTGTTCCACTGTTTCGACGCCCTGGACCAGCAGGAGGACGGCGAGCGCTACTATGAGAGCATCGACCTGGTCGACGCCCGCCATCCGCAGACCCTCCTGGCCTATGACATGAACGGCGAGACCCTGCGGGTGCCACACGGCGCGCCGCTGCGCCTGCGGGTCGAACGCCAGCTGGGCTACAAGCACGCCAAATACATCAAGCGGATCGAGGTGGTCGACAGCTTCGCCGACATCGGCCGAGGCCGCGGCGGCTATTGGCCCGACCGCGGCTATGAATGGTACGCCGGGATCTAGCGGGCGCACCCCAAGCCCCCGAAATCTTGACCCCGACGCCCGCGCAGCCTACCTCGGGCGAATGACCGTGCGCCGTATCCTGACCATCGACAACGCCGCGGACCTGGCCGTTCTGAAGCAGGTGTCCCTGCCCGTCGCCGCGGTGGACGACGGCGTGCGCGCCCTGATGGACGACATGCTGGAGACCATGTACGCCGCGCCCGGCATCGGCCTGGCGGCGGTGCAGATCGGCGAACTGAAGCGCGTCATCGTCATGGACCTGGGCGACGGCGCGCCGGATCCGGAGGCCGAGGTCGCCCAGGGCGAAGAACCCGCCCGCGTCCCCAACCCCCGCTTCTTCGTCAATCCCGAGGTGCTGTGGACCTCGGAAGAGACCTGCCCCTATGAGGAGGGGTGTCTGTCGATCCCGGACTATTTCGACGAGGTCCAGCGCCCCGCCCGCGCCCGCATCCGCTATCTGGACCGCGACGGCCGCCCCGTGGAGGAGGAGGCCGACGGCCTCTATGCCGTCTGCATCCAGCATGAGATGGACCATCTGAACGGCGTGCTGTTCATCGACCACCTGACCCGCCTGCGCCGCGACCGCGCCGTGGCCAAGGTCAAGAAAGCCGCGAGGATGGCCGCCTGATGCCCCGTCTCAAGCGCAGCCCCGACCGCATCATCGACCCCCTGGGTCGCCGCCGCCTGACCCGCAACGA
>CAMCIP010000273.1 GCA_945874855.1 Brevundimonas vancanneytii | reverse complement strand
TTCAGGACGATGGCGTCCTTGCCGATCAGGTCGATCCGGCTGACGTGGCTGTCCAGGTTGATGCGGATCAGCGGCCAGTTCAGCCGGGCCGCCACCTGCTCCAGATGGGTCGACTTGCCGGTGCCGTGATAGCCCTGGACCATGACCCGGCGGTCATGGGCGAAGCCGGCGCAGATGCTCAGCGTCGTCTGCGGATCGAACCTGTAGGCCTCGTCCAGATCCGGCACGTGCGAATCGCGGTGGTCGAAGCAGGGCACCAGCATGTCGGAGTCGACGCCGAAGGCCTCGCGCACCGACACCTTGCGGTGCGGTTCCAGCGTCAGCAGGGGATCGGGCGTGGCGGCGAGGGGGGAGGGAGACATGGCCTCCCCATAAGGCCTTCCTCGCGCCGTTGGAACCTCCCAGAGACGGGGTCAGGCGTGGCCTCCCGCCGCGCCTGACCAGGCCCCGGACATTCCCCGACCTGGCCCGGATGAGAAGGGTCGATGCGTCAGGCGGTCCCTGCCCCGGGCTTCTTCGGTGCCGTCTTCTTCGCGGGGGCCTTCTTCGCCGGGGCCTTCTTCGCGGCCGATGACGTCCTGGCGGCGGGCTTCTTCGCCGCGGTCTTGGTCTTGCCCCTGGGCGCGGCGGCGGCACGGGCCGCCAGCAGCGGCAGGGCCGCTTCGAGCGTCAGATCCTCGGGCGCCGTGCCCTTGGGCAGGGTGGCGTTGATCTTGCCGGACTTCACATAGGGGCCGAACCGACCGGCCATGACGTGGACCGGCTCGCCCGTTTCCGGGTGGGGTCCCAGGTCCTTGAGCGGCGCCGTGGCGGCTCCACGTCCGGCGAACTTGCCCGCGCGCTTTTCGGCCAGCAGGGTCACGGCGCGGTTCAGGCCGATGTCGAAAACCTCATCGATGTCCGCGACATTGGCATAGGTCCCGTCATGCAGGATGAAAGGCCCATAGCGCCCCAGTCCGGCCGAGATCGGCTTGCCGTCCTCCGGATGCGGCCCGACCTGACGCGGCAGCCCCAGCAGCCGCACCGCCTGTTCCAGCGTCAGCGACGCCGGCGACCAGCCCTTGGGCAGGGACGAGCGCTTCGGCTTGTCCGCCTCGCCTGCCGTTTCGACATAGGGGCCGAAGCGCCCGATCTTCAGCTTCACCGCCTCGCCGGTCGCCGGATCGACGCCGAGGTCGCGGTCCGACCCGGCCTCCGTCTCTGCCGTGCCGCCGAAGCCGCGCGTGTAGCGGCACTCCGGATAGTTGGAGCAGCCGATGAAGGACGACTTCATCTTGAAACTGGCCTTCAGGTGCAGCCGGCCCGTGCCGCAGACCGGGCAGAGGCGCGCATCCTTGCCGTCACCGCGATCGGGGAAGAGGAAGGGGCCGATGGCCTCGTCCAGCTCGTCGATCACGCCCTGGCGGGCCAGCACCGTCTCGGTCGCCGGCTTCAGCTGGCTCCAGAAATCGCGCAGCAGGACCTTCCAGTCCAGATCGCCGGCGGAGACCTCGTCCAGCCGGGTCTCGAGGGCGGCGGTGAAGTCATATTCGACCCAGCGTCCGAAGAACTGCTCGAGGAAGGCCGTCACCAGTCGCCCGGTGTCCTCCGGGATGAACCGGTTCTTGTCCATCCGCACATATTCGCGGTCACGCAGCGTGGTCAGGATGGAGGCATAGGTCGACGGTCGGCCGATCCCCAGCTCCTCCAGCTTCTTGACCAGGGTCGCCTCGGAAAAACGCGGCGGCGGCTCGGTGAAATGCTGGTCGGTGCGCACCGCCTTGACCTCGGCGACTGCGCCTTCCTTCAGCGCCGGCAGCCGGGCGCCGTCGTCCTCGTCCTCGTCGGCCTGGTCACGTGGCCGGTCGTCCCGGCCCTCCTCGTACACGGCCATGAAGCCGTCGAAGGCGACCACCTGACCCGTGGCCCGCAGGGTGGTCTGGCCGTCGTCGCTCTCGACGTCGACCGTGGTCCGGTCCAGCCGGGCGGACTCCATCTGGCTGGCCACCATCCGCTTCCAGATCAGCTCATAGAGCCGCTGCAGATCGGGCTCGAGACGCAGGCTGTCAGGATGCCGCGCCAGATTGGTCGGGCGGATCGCCTCGTGCGCCTCCTGGGCGTTCTTGGCCTTGGTGCGATAGTGGCGCGGCTCGGCGGGCACATAGGCGGGGCCGAAGCGGTCGCCGATGACCTCACGCGCCTGGGCCAGACCTTCCGGCCCCACCTGGACGCCGTCGGTCCGCATATAGGTGATCAGGCCGCCCGTGCCGTCCACGCCCTCATAGAGCTTCTGCGCCGCCTGCATGGCCCGCTGTGCCGTGAAGCCCAGCTTGCGCGAGGCCTCCTGCTGCAGGGTGGAGGTGGTGAAGGGCGGGGCCGGATTGCGCTTGACCGGCTTCTTCTCGATCGACTTCAGCGTGAAGCGGCCCGAGGCAATGGCCTCGCGCGCCGCCGTGGCCATGGCTTCGGAGGTCACGTCCAGACGCTGGACCCGCTTGCCGGCGTGCTTGACCAGACGGGCCGTGAACGGCGGGCTGTCGGCCAGCAGATCGGCCTCGACCGACCAGTATTCCTGCGGCCGGAACCGCTCGATCTCCAGCTCGCGGTCCACCACGATACGCAGGGCGACCGACTGCACACGCCCGGCCGACCGGGCGCCGGGCAATTTGCGCCACAGCACCGGCGACAGGGTGAACCCCACCAGATAGTCCAGCGCGCGGCGGGCCAGGTAGGCCTCGACCAGCTCCATGTCCAGTTCGCGCGGCGCGGCCATGGCGGCCAGCACCGAGGCCTTGGTGATGGCGTTGAAGGTGACCCGCTGGACCGGCTTGTCCTTCAGCGCCTTCTTCTTCGTCAGCACGTCCAGCACGTGCCAGCTGATCGCCTCGCCCTCGCGGTCGGGGTCGGTGGCGAGGATGACGCGATCGGCGCGTCTGGCAGCCTCGGCGATCTCCGACAGGCGTCTGGAGGCCCGGGCGTCGACCTCCCACTCCATGGCGAAATCCTCGTCGGGCTTCACCGACCCGTCCTTCGACGGCAGGTCGCGGACATGGCCGTAGGAGGCGAGGACGTGGAAGTCCGGGCCGAGATAGCCGTTGATGGTCTTGGCCTTTGCGGGGCTCTCGACGATGACGAGGTTCATGCGGTGCGGGTCTCGGGAGGGGGCGGGAACGTGGTTCGCCGCG
>CAMCIP010000272.1 GCA_945874855.1 Brevundimonas vancanneytii | reverse complement strand
TGACGTCGGAGAGATGCTGCTGCGGAGCTGGGTGCTGCTCGACACGCGAAGGGCGTTCAAACGCCTCGGGCCGGCATAGCCGCTGCAAGGGAGTTCGCCGAAGTCCTGTTTCGAGCGCGGGGATGCTGCGCCGCAGCCAACGCAACCCGTGGGAAGTCCACTGCCTGCCACGGCGGCAGGGGCAGGGGGCTTCCTGGCCCGGCGCGGTCGGCCTTTCAGCCCGGCACGGCCGGGCAGTAGCGCTGAACGAATTCGTCGTGCGTCGGAAGGGTTCTGACCAGATAGGCGATCGACCGCTCGATCTCGCTGATCTCCTTCACCACGCCCGGCCCGGCGAAGGTCTGGGCCAGCGGGTTGCACTTCTCCGGCATCATGCCCTGTCCCATCATCACGGCGATCCAGCTGGTTTCCGTGAACAGTTCGTCCTCCTCCCGGAAGACGTGGCCGTTGTGGCGATAGAGGGCCAGCTTCTCCTCGAGCGTGTCGGGAATGTCCATGTTGCGGCAGTAGTTCCAGAACGGACTGTCGGTGCGGTCGGTGACCTTGTAGTGGAGGATCAGGAAGTCGCGGATCCGCACATATTCCTTGGCGGTCAGGCGGTTGAACGCCGCCTCTTGCGTCGGGGTGATGGCGTCGAGGGACAGGATCGAGACCAGTTTCGAGACCGCCGTGGCGACGAGATGGATCGATGTCGATTCCAGCGGTTCCATGAACCCGGCCGCCAGGCCCACGGCGACCACGTTCCCGTTCCAGAACTTCTTTCGACGACCGGTGACGAAGCGGAGGTGGTTCGGCTCGGCCAGGGGCTCGCCCTCCAGATTGGCCAGCAGGATGTCCAGCGCCTCACCCTGGTCCATATAGGCGGAGCTGTAGACGTGGCCGTTTCCGTTCCGCTGCTGCAGCGGGACGGTCCACTGCCAGCCGGCTGACCAGGCCGTGGACCGGGTATAGGGCATGGCCGGTCCCTTACGGGCCGACGGAATCGCCACGGCACGGTCGCAGGGCAGCCAGTGGGTCCAGTCCTCATAGCCGGTCTTCAATGTCTGTTCGATCAGCAGACCCCGGAAGCCGGAGCAGTCGACGAACAGATCCCCCTCGATGACCCGACCGTCGTCCAGCGTCACCGAGGTGACGAAGCCGGTCTCGCCGTCGAGCGTCGCATCCGCGATCCGGCCCTCGATGCGCTGGACGCCGCGCTTTTCGGAATGGGTACGCAGGAAGCGCGCGTAGCGCCCGGCGTCCAGGTGATAGGCGTAGTTGATCGGCGGCAGGTCCTCCCGGTGATCCGGACCGATCCGGGCGAATTTCCGCGACGCGGCCGCCATGGTCTCGGCGTTGAAGACATGCAGCGGCCGGGGATCGCCCGCGCGGCGCATCATGTGCCAGATGTGATGAAACGACAGGCCGTCGAACTGGTAGCCGTAGTCGCCGAACGGATGGAAGTAGCTGGCCCCCTGGGCCCCCCAGTTCACAAACTGGATGCCCAGTTTGAAGGTACCCTGCACGGCGCTCAGCAGCTCGGCCTCGTCCAGTCCCAAGAGTTTGTTGAACTGGACGAAGTGGGGGATCGTCGCCTCGCCGACGCCGACGGTGCCGATGGCCTCCGATTCCACGAGGATGACATTCACCGTCCGGGAGGCGCTCAGCCGCGACAAGGCGGCGGCAGTCATCCATCCCGCGGTCCCGCCGCCGACGATCACGATGTTCTTTACGGCCATGGCCGGCGCCCCCTGATTTTCCCGCATTTGACGGCGGCGCTCCGGCCGCTCCGAGCCTGTCCGGCGGGTGGACAAATGTCCTAGCATCGGAAGCGAGCCGGCTGTCAAATCCGGCTGCCCGCGCGGCTCCCTCGCGGCGCTCCTGGCGAGGTCCGGCCCGGCCGCCCTATGGCTGAAGGCGACTCGCACGGGGCAAACGCCCCCTCACGGGCGGTGGCATCGGCAGACCGGGCGCGCGCGCGGCGTGGGGGCCGGGCGAGTCTCTATTCAACTGATTTAACGAACGATTTTCCACGACCCTCACGCGGAATTGTCCGATTTGTCCTGAATTGCCACCGTCATTGACAGAATGGGACAAACGATGTTTCGTCCATTCGAGGAAACGGGGCAAAGCAACAATGCAGCCCTAATGAGCGATCCGTCCGTGACGGACTCCGCCCATTTCGGTGATCAATTCCTTGGGAGGGGAATCACATGTCGAACGAACTCGAGAGCCGTCGCGGGTCGATGGCCTGGCGGCTGAAGGTGCTGGGTACGGCCTCCGGCCTTGCGATGTCGATGGCCCTGGGGTCAGCCGCCTACGCGCAGGACGCTGCCCAGGACCCGGAAGAGGACGTGGTGGTGGACGAGATCATCGTCCGCGGCATCGTCGGCTCCCTGCTGCGGGCCCAGGATTTCAAGCGCCGGTCCGACACCTTCGTGGACGTCATCACGGCCGACGACATCGGCGCCCTGGCCGATCGCTCCGTGGCTGAAGCGCTGCAGCGCGTTCCCGGCGTGAACGTCGGCAGATTCCAGAAGACCTCGGATCCGGACCGGTTCTCCGTCGAGGGCGCCGGCGTCGTCATTCGCGGCCTGCCCTTCGTGCGCTCCGAGCTCAACGGTCGGGACGTCTTCTCGGCGGCTGGCGGTCGTGAACTGAGCTTCAACGACGTGTCGCCGGAACTGCTCGGCCGCGTCGAGGTCTTCAAGAACGTCACCGCCGACATGATCGACGGCGGCATCGCCGGCACTGTGAACCTCGTGACCCGCAAGCCTCTGGACAGCGAGGGCTTCCAGCTGGCCGGCTCCATCGAGTCCAACTACGGCGATCTCGCCGACGAGTGGTCGCCGGGCTTTTCGTTCCTCGGGTCGAACAACTGGGATACGCCTCTCGGCCGGTTCGGGCTGCAGTTCGGCTATGCCGAGTCCGGCCTCATTACGCGCACGGACGCGTCGCAGGTGACGGATCCCTGCTACCGGGCACCGACCCTGAATGGCCCCTGTTTCCGGGTGAACTCTGTGAGTTCGGGGGGTGTCGGAGGCCAGAATTTCGACGAGAGCAACTTCCCGCCGGCCGGCTCGGTGCTGGTGCCCAAGGGCGCCGGCGTCCGGACGACCGACTTCGACCGGGACCGCGCTGCCTATTCGCTCACGGGCCAGTGGGAGAGCAATGACGGGCGCTTCCTGGCG
>CAMCIP010000271.1 GCA_945874855.1 Brevundimonas vancanneytii | reverse complement strand
GTCATTGAACGCGAACCTGACCTTGAGGTGGCGGCCGAGGTGGCGACCGCCGAAGAGGCCGTCGCCCGTGCCGCCCGGGGCGACATAGATGTGGCGGTTCTGGATGTCCGTTTCGGGCCGGGGATGAACGGTCTGGATGCGGCCCGCCGCATTCTGGCGACGTCGCGGACCCGCGTGCTGATGCTCACGCTCCACGACACGCCCGAGTATGTCCGCAGCGCCCTGACCGCCGGGGCCACGGGCTTCGTCCTCAAGGACGCGGGTCGGGTCGAATTGCTGGACGCCATCCGGGCGGTGGGGTCCGGCCGGACCGCCCTGCCCGGAGATCTGCTGCGCCGTGCGGTCGAGCCCCGGGTCGGCCCCCAGGAGGAGGACCTGGCCCGTCTGACGGCGCGCGAGAGGCAGGTGCTGGCGCTCGTCGCCCATGGTCTGACCAACAAGGCGATCGCACGTGAACTCGGCATCGGCCCGGGGACGGTGAAGGCGCATGTGGAGAAGGTCATCGCCAAGCTCGGCGTCGCCGATCGGACCCAGGCCGCGGTGTTCGCGACGCGAGCGTCGGGATGAGCCCCGCCGGGATCTGGCGCCGGCTTGAGTCGGCGTGGGCCGATCTCGGCCTGGCCGCCAAGGGACTGGTCGTGGTGGCCATGCCCCTGGCCATTCTGCTCGGCGGGATCGGCGCACTTCATCTGTCGAGCCGGGCGGAGGCGGAGGCCGAGGACGCGGTGCGGCGCACCTTTGCCATCCAGCGCGACATTCACGAGGTGCACGCGCTTCTGGCCGAGGCGGCCAGCGGGGTTCGGGGCTATCGGCTCACCGGCCAGCGCGCCTTCCTGGAGCCCTATATGCGTGCCGAGGCCCTGCTGCCTGCGACGCTCGAACGCCTGCGTACGGCGGTCCAGGACCCCGAGATCCGGCAACGGCTGCGCCGCCTCGACGCCCTCGTGGTCCAGAAGCGGTCGGGCCTGGCCCAACTCGCGGCGATGGAAGGGGCCGGCACGCGTGGCGGTCTGGCGGATCCCGAGGTCGCGTCGGCCCTGATCTCCAACAAGGCCGTCCTCGACGCCATGCGGGGCGAGATCGACGCCATGCAGCGGCGCGAGGCCTTGTTGCTCGACGCCCGCCGCGCGCGCGCTGACGCCGAACGGGAGCGGACCCTGGTCCTGACAGCGACCATGGCCATCGTCGGACTGCTGGGCAGTCTGGCGGCAGTGCAACTGCTGTTCACCGGGGTGGTGCGGCGCGTGCGCGCGCTGGAGCGGGACGCCGACCGCCTCGAACGCGGCCAGCCCCTGCTGGTGAACGACACGGCGGCGGACGAGATCGGGCGCCTGACCCGGCGTCTGGTTCAGGCCGGCGATCTCCTTCGGGCGCGGGAACAGGCGCTGCGTGAGGGGGAGGACCGCTATCGGCGGGTGATCGAGGGCGTGCGCGACTACGGCATCTTCGCCCTGGATGTGGATGGGCGCGTGGTCAGCTGGAACGAAGGGGCCGAGCGGATCAAGGGCTGGTCGACCGATGAGATCCTGGGCCAGCATTTCTCGGTCTTCTATCCCCTGGATGTGAGGGCGCGAACGCCGTTCCACCTCCTCGACCTGGCCCGGCGCGACGGTCGGGTGGAGGACGAGGGGTGGCGGGTGCGGCGCGACGGCAGCCGGTTCTGGGCCAATGTGGTGATCACGGCGGTCCGGGACGATGACGGTGCGGTCAGCGGCTATTCCAAGGTGACCCGCGACGTCACGGAGCGCCGACGCGCCGAAGAGGCCCTGGAGACCGCGCGCGCGGAGGCCGAGCGCGCCAGTCGCGCCAAGAGCGAGTTCCTGTCGCGCATGAGTCATGAGCTGCGGACGCCGCTGACCGCGATCCTCGGCTTCGACCAGCTCCTGGAGATGGACCGGGACGACCTGACGGACGATCAGCGACATGCGGTCGACCAGATCGGTCGGGCCGGACGGCATCTTCTCGGCATGATCGACGAGGTGCTGGACATCGCCCGGATCGAGGCAGGCGGGCAGGCCCTGACGCTTGAGGACCTGGCGCTCGAGCCCCTGGTCCGCGAGGCCGTCGCCCTGACAGAGCCCCAGGCCCAGGCGTCGGGCGTCGCCATCACGATCGACGTGTCGCCCGATGTGCGCGTCCGCGCCGATCGCCGCGCGGCGTTGCAGATCGTGCTGAACCTGCTGTCGAACGCCGTAAAGTACAGCACCCGAGGCGGCTCCGTCAGCCTGACCGCCCGACACGATGGCGACCGCGTGGTGGTCGAGGTCGAGGATGAAGGACCCGGGATCGCGCCCGAGGTGGCCCACAGGCTGTTCACCCCCTTTGACCGTCTGGACGCAGAGCGCTGGAGCGGCGCGCCCGGCTCCGGCCTCGGCCTCGCGCTCTCACGGGGCCTGGCGCGCGCGCTGGGCGGTGATCTGGACCACAGCGACAGGGCCTCGGCGTCGGGCGCCATATTCCGCCTCGGCCTCCTGGCCGCGCGCGAGGAAGGGGTTGGCCAACGGAAGAGTCGTCGCAAGCGGAGAAGGTCATGAGGATCGTGCCCGGGGACGATGAGCTGAAGGCGGCCCACATCCTCGCCATCGACGATGAACCGGCGAACCTCAGCCTGGTGGAGCGGGCCTTTCGGCGGGAGGGCTTCGTGCATGTCCGCACCCACCTTGACCCGAGGCCCGCCCTCGATGCGTTCGCGGCGAACCCGCCCGACCTGGTGCTGCTGGACCTGATGATGCCGGGGGTCGACGGCTATGAACTGCTGGAGGCGTTTCGTCGCCTGACGCCCCGGGACGACTGGCTCCCGATCCTGGTCCTGACGGCCGACTCCAACATCCACGCGCGGCTGAGGGCCCTCTCGCTGGGGGCCAGGGACGTGTTGCTCAAGCCCTATGACGTCGGTGAGATGCTGCTGCGCAGCTGGGTGCTGCTCGACACACGACGGGCGTTCAAACGTCGCGGACCGGCATAGCCGCTGCGAGGTCGTTCGCCGAAGTCCTGTTCCTCACGCGGCGATACTGCGCCGCGGCCGACGCTACCCGGGGGAAGTCCACTGTCTGCTGTTGCGGCAGAGGCGGGGCTTGGCCCGGCGCCGTCAGCCGGTCAGACCGGCACAGCCGGGCAGTAGCGCTGAACGAATTCGTCGTGCGTCGGAAGGGTTCTGACCAGATAGGCGATCGACCGCTCGATCTCGCTGATCTCCTTCACCACGCCCGGCCCGGCGA
>CAMCIP010000270.1 GCA_945874855.1 Brevundimonas vancanneytii | reverse complement strand
ACCACGATCGAGCGAAAGCGCCTGGCTGGCTGGACTTACAATCCCCGAACGCCGGAGGGCGATTGCGGGGACGCCGGACCTTCTTGAGCATCAGCTGACGCCGGAGGTCGACTGGTCGACCTGGGTGCTGCTGGGCGGGCGGGGATCGGGCCGGCGACCGGCGCGCCGGTGACGGTCAATGTGACGGTGCAGGGCGGGCCCGAGGCCCTGCTGCGCAGCGAGGCCCAGGTGGCGCAGGCCCTCGCCCGGGCGGTGACGCTGGGTGCGCGGAGACTATAGGCCGACGTCACTGGCGGTTTTTGGCGAAAAGGCCCGGGGACCCCGGGGCTCAGTACCCCTTGGGGTTGGGGCCGAAGCGGTTGTCGCCGCGCTGGGAGTCGACGAGTCCGATCCACAGCAGGAAGGCGAAGCCGATCAGGCCCGCCAGGGCGAAGAGGCCGAAGGCCGGACCAAAGGTCGCCAGAATGGTCGCGGGGTCTTCGTATTCCATGGCCCCGACGGCGAAGGCCCCGATGCCGATCATCATCGTGCCGGCGATCAAGGAGCCGAAGCCGATGACCCAGGGAATCAGCACCAGCCAGCCGGACTGACCCATGTCGTGCAGCCGCTTCACGGCGATGGCGGTGTTGGGCCAGATCAGGGCGAGCGACAGGAGCATGCCGAGGATCGGAATCCAGCCGGCGACGACCCCGACGCCGAGCAGGATCAGCCAGCCGATCCAGAAATGCGACCGCCGCGTCCGCCCTTCGAAGCTGAACAACAGCTTCTGCCAGTCAAAGGCCTGAACCTGGCCGCTGTTGGATTCGAGGCTCATCTGAAGACTCCCGTGAGGCGAAATCCGACCATGGCCGAGCGCCGTTCTCCCGACAAGTGAAAGAGACGCAATGTCCCGCGTTCGCGGGATGACGAGGCGATAGTGAGGGAGAGGCATGAGTTTTCATGAGGTGAGCCTGCCCGCCCGTCTGGCGTTCGGCTCGACGGGCGGGGTGGAGCGGCGGACGGAGGTGGTGACGCTGGGGTCCGGGTTCGAGCGGCGGTCGACGCCCTGGGCCCAGGGACGGCGGGCGCGACCTCGGCTGGGTCGCCCGCTCCCGCCTGGACGGCGACCGCTGGGATGGACCGGGCACGGCGGCGGATCCGCCGCGGTTCCGCGTGCGGCTGCTGGACGGCGGGATGGAGCGGCGGGCGTTTGAGGTTGCGGACGTCTCGACCGTCTACCCTGCGGCCGACCTCGCCGCGGACTTCCCCGCGGGCACCGACGCGGGGCGGGTCGCCGTGAGCCAGTGGGGCGAGAGGTTTGGCTGGGGCATGGAGGCGATCTTGCCGCTGGACTGAGGCACGGCTTTGCGCGGCGCGTGCGATGCCCTAACTGACGGAGGCACTCAGGCAAGGAGCGGCGCGGCGCACGTGGCAGGTGATCCCTATCAGGAACTGGGCGTGTCCCGGGGGTCGAGCCCCGAGGAGATCAAGAAGGCCTATCGAAAGCTGGCCAAGCAGCTGCACCCGGATTCCAACCCTGGCAACAAGGCGGCCGAAGAACGCTTCAAGCGGGTGACCGCCGCCTTCGACATCCTCGGCGACGCCGAGAAGAAGGCGAAGTTCGACCGCGGCGAGATCGACGCCGACGGGCGCGAGCAGATGCGCGGCTTCGGCGGGCGTGGCGCGCCGTTCGGACAGGGCGGCGGCGCGCGCACGACGTTCGAGGACATCGACCTGGAAGACATCTTCGGCGGCATGTTCGGCGGTGGTGCGGCACGCGGGGGCGGCCGGGGCTTTGCCGCGCGCGGGCAGGACGTGCGGGCGACGCTGGAGATCAGTCTGGAAGAGGCGATCCTGGGAGCGACGCGACGCATCCAGTTCTCGGACGGACGGATGCTGGACGTGACGATACCCAGGGGCGCGGCCGACGGTCAGACCGTGCGGCTGAGGGGACAGGGATCGCCGGGGCGGGGCGGGCCCGCGGGCGACGCCCTGATCGAGCTGCGGCTGGCGCCGCACCCGCTGTTCGTGCGCGATGGCGCTGACCTGGCCATGGATCTGGCCGTGCCGCTGGCGGATGCCGTGCTGGGGGGCAAGGTGGCGGTCCGCACGCCCGACGGCACGGTGAATCTGACGGTGCCCAGGGGCTCGAACTCCGGACAGGTGATGCGGCTGAAGGGGCGGGGCGCCTTCGCGGGAGGCCTGCGCGGCGACCTGAAGGTGCGGCTGATGGTCATGTTGCCGGACAGTGAGGACCCGGGCCTCGTCAAGCTGGCCGAGGGCCTTCGGAGCCGTGCCGGATGATCGCAAAACCCGTGGTGAAACCTGACCGTCCCTGGTTTTCGGCCGGGCCGACGGCCAAGCGGCCGGGTTGGTCGGCCGGGGGGATCCCGACCGGCCTGCTGGGCCGCGGCATCCGCGCGCCCGAGGTGGTGGCGCGCTTCTCCCATGGGCTGCAGCTGACGCGCGCCTTGCTGGAGGTCCCGGAGGACTGGGCGCTGGTCTATGTGCCGGGATCCGATACGGGGGCGGTCGAGGCCGCGATGTGGTCGATGCTGGGCCAGCGCCGGGTCCAGGTCATGGCGTTCGAGAATTTCGGCAAGGTCTGGGCCACGAATGCGGTCGATCACCTGAAGCTGGAGCCCGAGTTATTGACCGCGCCCTGGGGCCGGTTTCCCGATGTGACAAAGGTCGATCCGGCGGCGGATCTGGTGTTCCCGTGGAACGGCACGACGGCGGGCGTGAAGGCGCCGGGCGCGGACTGGATCGCCGGGGATCGCGAGGGGCTGGTGATCTGCGACGCGACGTCCGCGGCCTTCGCCATGGACCTGCCCTGGGCGAAGCTGGATGTAGTGACCTTCAGCTTCCAGAAGGCGCTGGGCGGCGAGGCCGGATTGGGGATGGCGGCCCTGTCGCCGCGGGCCGTGGCGCGGCTGGACGGTTTCGAGCCGCCGCGGCCGGTGCCCAAGCTGCTGCGGCTGCGGGATGCGAACGGGTTCGACCGGGCGCTGGCGACCGGGTCGATGGTCAACACCTTCAGCGTCTGGACCCTTGAGGACTGGATCGACGCCGTGGAGTGGGGTCTCTCGGTCGGGGGGCTGTCGGAGCTGATCCGCCGGACCGAGGCCAATGCGGCGGCGCTGGACGCCTGGGTGGCGCGGACCGACTGGATCGACTGGCTGGCCGAAGACCCGGCCACGCGGTCGACGACCTCGGTGTGTCTGAAGATCGTCGATCCGCGCGT
>CAMCIP010000269.1 GCA_945874855.1 Brevundimonas vancanneytii | reverse complement strand
TGAAGGACGGTTTGATCCTCTCGAGCCTGGATGACCAGGTGGGCGCCATGTGCCCAAGCCCTCGAGCCTGGACAGGGACAGCTCCCTTCGAGTGAATTAAGGCCGCGAGGATATGTTGCCTTCGACGAGAGCCGCAGCAGGACCCGCCGCCCTCAAGATAGTCCCGCCCGCGCGGCGGAACAATGGCCACAACCGAGAACCCTCTCCCGGCGGGAGAGGAAAGCGATCTCAGATCGTCTGGGCCAGCTTTTCCAGTCGGGCGGCGACGGCGTTCAGGGCCTCGGCCACGCCGGCGTCGGCGGACGGCGCCTCGGGACGTTCGACGGGCGGCGCGCCGCCGCCCTCCAGCCGCGCCTCATGCAGTTCGTCGGCCAGCAGCAGGGCGGCCATCAGGAACAGGCGGATGTCGCCGACGTGCCCGACCTCGCCCGCCACATGGCGCACATGGTCGTCGAACTGGCGCGCCAGCATGCGGACCCGGTCCTCCTGGCCGTCGGCGCAGCCCACGGCATAGGGACGGCCGTTCACCTCGACGGTCACGGTCGCCATCAGCCGGCCCCGTCTTCTGCTGCGCCGTCGTCCAGCGCCGCGCGGATGGCCAGGGCCGCCTGGGCCAGGGCCTGGGAGGCCTCGCGGCCGGCGGCCTCCAGCTCGGCCACATGGGCCGGGTCTGGGCCGCGCGGGGCGAACAGGTCGTCGTCGGAGATGGGGGCGGCCGTGGCGGGGCGGGCCTTCAGGTCCAGCACCTTGCGCTCGAGCAACGACAGGGCGCGATCGACCCTTTCTCTCGCGGCGTCGGCGGCGTCGGCCATGTGCCCCTCCTTCCAGACTCCGTATAGAACGCGCCCGGAGCGCGCGGTAAAGCGCAGCCCTCTCCTTTTTCCGCCTTCCGACGAAAGATTGCCCTGTGGCCAAGCCCGAGTCCGCACCCGAAAAGGCCACGCCCCGACAGATGGCGGACGCGATCCGCGTCCTGGCCATGGACGCGGTCGAGAAGGCGAAGTCCGGCCATCCGGGCATGCCCATGGGCATGGCCGACGTCGCCACCGTCCTTTTCGGCAAATTCCTGAAGTTCGACGCCAGCCGCCCGGACTGGGCCGACCGCGACCGCTTCATCCTGTCGGCCGGCCACGGCTCCATGTTGCTCTACAGCCTGCTGCACCTGACCGGCTACAAGGCCGCGACCAAGGCGGAGCTGTCCAACTTCCGCCAGTGGGGATCGAAGACCGCCGGCCACCCCGAATACGGCCACATGCCGGGCGCGGAGACGACCACCGGTCCCCTCGGCCAGGGCCTCGCCAACGCCGTCGGTTTCGCCATGGCCGAGCGCCATCTGGCGGCGAAATACGGTGAGGATCTGGTCGATCACCGCACCTGGGTCATCGCCGGCGACGGCTGTCTGATGGAGGGGATCAGCCAGGAGGCGATCGGCCTCGCCGGTCGCTATCGCCTCCACAAACTGACCGTGCTGTGGGACGACAACGACATCACCATCGACGGCAAGGTCGCCCTGTCCGATGCCACCGACCAGAAGGGCCGGTTCAAGGCCGCGGGCTGGGCCGTCAAGGCCGTCGACGGCCACGACATGGCCGCCGTCCGTGCCGCCCTGAAATGGGCGCTGAAGCAGGACAAGCCCTCCCTCATCGCCTTCAAGACGAAGATCGGGCGCGGGGCCGCCACCATGGAGGGCAGCCACAAGACCCATGGCGCGGCCCTCGGCGCGGCCGAGGTCGCCGCCACCCGCCTCGGCCTTTCCTGGACCCACGACCCGTTCGAACTGCCGGACAATGTCGCCGCCGCCTGGAAGAAGGTCGGCCGCCGCGGCGTGAAGGCCCGCAAGGCCTGGGAGGCCCGCCTCGCCGCCTCGGACCAGGCCCCCGACTTCACCCGCGCCATGCAGGGCGACCTGCCCGGCGGCGCCTTCCTGTCGCTGCAGGCCGGGATCGCCGACCTGGTCGAGAGCAAGCCCGCCCAGGCCACCCGCGCCGCCTCCGGCGCGGCGCTGGAGAAACTGTTCCCCGCCGTCCCCGAAATGATCGGCGGCTCGGCCGACCTGACCGGGTCCAACAATACCTTCGTCAAGGACACGCCCATCCTCGATGCGCCATCCTATGAGGGGCGCTACGTCAACTGGGGCATCCGCGAGCACGGCATGGCCGCGGCCATGAACGGCATGGCCCTGCACGGCGGGGTCATTCCCTATGGCGGCACCTTCATGGTCTTCGCCGACTACAGCCGCCCGGCCATCCGCCTCGCCGCCCTGATGGGGATCCGCGTCATCCATGTGCTGACCCACGACTCGATCGGCGTGGGCGAGGACGGGCCGACCCACCAGCCGGTCGAGCATCTGGCCGCCCTGCGCGCCATCCCCAACCTGCTGGTCTTCCGCCCCGCCGACACGGTCGAGGCCTTCGAATGCTGGCAGGCGGCGCTGGAGGCGAAGACCAGCCCCTCCGCCCTGGCCCTGTCGCGCCAGAAGACCGACGCCGTCCGGCTGGAGCCCGCGTCCGGAAACCTGTCGGCCCGCGGCGCCTATGAGCTGCGCGCCGCGACGGGCGAGGCGAAGGCCACCCTGTTCGCCACCGGCACCGAAGTGCCCCTCGCCCTGAAGGCCGCGGAGACCCTGGAAGCCGACGGCGTGCCGACCCGCGTCGTGTCGGTCCCGTGCTTCGCCCTGTTCGAGCAACAGGACGCGACGTATCAGGCCTCGGTCATCGGCCGCGGCACGGTGCGCGTCGCGGTCGAGGCCGGCATCAAACAGGGCTGGGAGCGCTTCATCGGCGAGGACGGCGGCTTCGTCGGCATGACCGGTTTCGGTGCCTCGGCCCCGGCCGAAGTGCTGTACGAGAAGTTCGGGATCACGGCCAGGGCGGTGGTCGCGGCGGTCAAGGCGCGGCTCTAGCCGCCCCGACCGTGCCAGGACCGGGGCAGGGAGGCCACCGAACATGCGAGAGACGACCCCGCGGGGCATGAGGATCTGGCCGGGGGTCTGTGCCCTCCTCTTCGCCACCACCCTGGCCCTGTCCGCCTGCGCGCAGACGTCGGGCGGGGAATCCTCCGGGGGCCTGACCTGGCCCGACAGCCGGCACCCGGACTTCGCCATGACGCCGCGCCTGACCGGCCCTGGCGCCGAGGCCATCAACGCCCGCCTGGCGCATTTCGATGCCCAGGGCCTGAACGAGCGCGCCCAGTGTCTGGAGATGGGCCAGGATCGCGGGGAGTTCATCCGCCTGACCGGCG
>CAMCIP010000268.1 GCA_945874855.1 Brevundimonas vancanneytii | reverse complement strand
AAGCCCAGGCCGCCCTCGACGCCCGCGCCGCCGCCGTCCACGCCCGCATCTCGGCGATCACCGGCCAGGACGCCGCGCCCGAAATGGACTCGATCGACTCGATCGACTCGCTTTTTTCCGACGCCGCCCCGGCCATCCCCCCCGCCGTCGACCCGCCGCCGTGACCCTCACCTTCGTCATTCCGGGCGGTCCCCGGCGAAAGCCGGGGGGAGACCCGGAACCGGGCGGCGCGCGAGAGCGCGACCCTGTCGAGGACACGATCGGCGGACGCATCGCCTTCGCTCCGCTGCGGCGCCGCCCGGTTCCGGGTCTTCGAGGCTGCGCCTCTTCGCCCGGAATGACGAAAGGATCAGGGCTCGGCGGCCATCCTCCGCAACGCCTCCTCGAACACCCCCGCCGGCTGACCGCCGGAGATCAGCCACTTGCCCTCCACCACCACCGCCGGCACGCCGGTGATCCCGCGCGAGACCCACAGGGCCGCCTCGGCCCGCACCTCGGCGGCATACAGGTCGTCGGCCAGGACCTCGACGGCCCGGGCGCGCGGCAGCCCCGCCGCCGCCGCGGCGTCGGCCAGCACGCCCGCGTCGGTCAGGCGGCGGCCCTCGGTGAAGTGGGCGACGAAGAGGGCCTCTTTCAGCGCCCTCTGCTCCGCCCGTCCGATCGTCCCGGCCCAGTGCAGCAGGCGATGGGCGTCGAAGGTGTTCCAGATGCGGCTGTCCGGCCCCATCCGCATGTCGAACCCCGGCCAGGCCTCGGCGGCGCGTTCGGTGATCATGGCCCGGTTCTTCGCCGACTGCTCCGGCGTCGAGCCATATTTCCGGCCGATGTGGTCGACGATGTTCTCGCCCTCGGGGGGCATCTGGGGGTTCAGCTCGAACGGCCGGAAATGCACCTCGGCCGTGATCCCCTCGCCCTCCAGCACCGCCAGCGCCGCCTCCAGCCCGCCCAGCCCCACCACGCACCAGGGGCAGACCACGTCGGAGACGAAGTCGATGTGCAGGGTGCGGGTCATGGGGGCGGTCTCCTGGGGGTCCGGGTCGTCTTGTTTCATCACCAGGGACACCAGGGAAGGCACCAAGGGCACCAGGGGGCCCGGGACTCCGCGGTTCCCGTCAGGGAAACGCAACAGTCCTCATGGCGGGCAAGCGCCCGCAGAAGGCGGACACACCCCCGCTCTCTTCGCGCCCTTGGTGCGCCCTTGGTGCCCTTGGTGATGAACCCTGCGCCCGACCCCGCCCAAAGCCTCGACAGCCGCCGGTCGACCGCCTCAGCCGACCGTGACGCCCTTCCAGAAGGCGATGCGGTCGCGGATCTCCGCGGCGGCGGATTTGGGCTCGGGATAGTACCAGGCCGCGTCGCGGTTCTCGGCGCCCGCCACGGTGAGGGTATGATAGTGGGCCGTCCCCTTCCACGGGCAGACCGTGGTCGTGGCGCTCTCGCCCAGCACCCCCTCGCGCACGGCGGCGCGCGGGAAATAGTGATTGCCCTCGACCACCACCGTGTCGTCGCTCTCGGCGATCACCTCGCCGTTCCAGACCGCCCTGACCGTCATATCTGGCTCATCTTGCGGCGCGCCTTTTCGAAATATTCCCAGCCGGTCCAGACGGTGATGACCGCGGCCATCCAGATCAGCACGTCGGCAAAGGCCTGGAAATAGGGCAGCCATTCGAACTCCAGCCCGAAGCCGTCCCAGTTGCGGGCGAACAGCTGGGCCCCCAGGGCGAACAGCTGCAGGGTGGTCTTCCACTTGGCCAGGGTCGTGACCGGCAGCTTGACCTTGCCCGCCACCGTCTCGCGCAGGGCCGAGACGGCGAACTCGCGGAACAGGATCAGGCCGCAGGGGATGGCGATCTGGGGCACCGAGCCCGAGGTCAGCACGCCCAGGATGGCCCCGGTGACCAGCACCTTGTCGGCGATGGGATCCAGGATGGCCCCCCAGCGCGTGGTCGCATGCCAGCGCCGCGCCAGATAGCCGTCCACCCAGTCGGTCGAGGCCGCGATGACGAAGATGATGAAGGCGGCGCGATACAGGGCGAACTGGTCGGCGGGGCTCAGATACTCCGACAGATAGGGCACCCCGCCGGTCGCCCCGGCCAGGATCAGGAACATCACCACCCCGGCTGCCAGGCGGAAGCCGGTCAGGATGTTGGGGATGGGATTGGCGTGGGCGTGGGGGGCGGGGGTCATGGCGGAACTCTTGAGTCTCGTCCCGACATGCCACGCTTTCCCCCGCCGCGCGAGCGTCAGCCCAGCGGCTCGAACGCCCCCGGTCCGTTCAGCGCCCGCAACAGGCCCTCGGCGATGCCGAAATGCAGGCCCGTCAGCGACAGGGTGCCGGCCGCCTCCCGCTCGGCGATCCAGGGAAAGGTGCGCAGATTGTCGATCGACAGCCGCACAACCGCCTCCTCGCAGGCCTGTTCCACCGCCTCCGGCGCGACCGCTTCGGCCACCCGGCGCACCACGGGCGTGCCCTGGGCGATCCACGGGGCCACGAAGTCCCGCACCGCCTCGGGCGCGCCGGTCCGCATGGCCTGGACGCCGCCGCAGTGGGCATGGCCCATGACCACGATGCGCGACACGCCCAGCACCTTGACCCCGAATTCCAGCGCTGCCGAGACCCCGTGCAGGTTCCCGTCGGGCTCATAGGGCGGGACCAGATTGGCCACATTGCGCACCACGAACAGCTGTCCCGGTGCGGCGTCGAAGATCAGGGCCGGGTCGGCGCGGCTGTCCGAACAGGCCACCACCAGGGTGTGCGGCCTCTGCCCCTCGGCCGCCAGGGCCTCATACTCCGCCTTCGCGGCCGGCCAGTGTTCGGCGCGGAAGCGGTGGTAGCCGGTGATCAGGGGGTCGGCGGACGCGACGGTCATGAGCGGTCCATAGCCGCTCATCTCTTCCCGTCAATCAGCACCGCCTGCTGCCACCGGCCCGGGGCCTTGTCGGTGCGGTGGATGCAGCCGGCCCAGCAGCAGGGGCGGGTCTTGCCGTCGCGCATCTCCTCCAGTGTCCGGACGATGCGGCGCGCCCGCGTCTTCGTCTGTCTGGCGTCCTCGATCCAGCAGAGGAATTCGTTGCGGCCCAGCGGCCTCAGCCCCTGCCACAGGGCCAGCGCCGCGGGGTCGGACCGCAGGGCGGCCTCGAGATCGGGTCCGGTGCGGTGGACCGTGCCCTGTGCCAGTTCGCTCATCCGGGGCCTCCCGCGCGCCGTCGTCCGACCGCCATCCTACCCCCGTCCCTGCGGCCGGAAGAAGCC
>CAMCIP010000267.1 GCA_945874855.1 Brevundimonas vancanneytii | reverse complement strand
GGCGTAACCTCGGTGCGCGATGCAAAGGGCAGTGCGTTTCGCAAACGAGATGTCGACAAGGCTTCAGATGGGCCCTTTGGAGTCGGAATGCAAGGCAATAGGGGCAAGCCTCCCGGGGCGGGCCCGGCGTGGACCTGCCCCCCGAACGCGGGTGCCACCTCGCGATCCGTCGGCCAGCGACACGGACTCCCTGACGCGGCTCCCCGCGTTGGACGGGTCGACCTCCACCCAGGCCACCGTGGCTGTGCCACCCCTCTCGTCGGTCAGTATGACCCAGCCCGCCCTAGGGCGCGACGCGCCAGCCGTCATCGCGGCGAACCCAGATCACCACGTCTCCGTCGTCAGGGGACTGCTTTCCGTCTAGGAAGACGACCGGCGTGAAGCGGCCCTCGCCCGCCGCGTCGTAGCGCGTGCAGATCTCCTGTCCTCCCGAAAACGCCTCGAGCGTATCGGCGATCACACCGATCAGATCGGTCGGGTCGTTCTTGGCCGTGATCCTGACGCCGTCCACGATGACCGCTTGGATCTCCCCTTCGGAGATCTTGCCGGTTCCGCACACCAGGTCGTCACGGATGGTCACCGGCGTCGCGGACACAAGAATCATCTCCGGATCGGCGTCGACCAGCAGCACTTCAGCGTCGTTGATGATCCGCCCGTCCTGGGTGCGCCGATAGCCGGCAAGAGCCCGGCACGTCTTGCGGACCTCGTCCGGCGCATAGCACTGCTCCATGCCCTCCCAGGCCCGGGCCAACGGATCGGGGGCCTGCAGGTGGAGCAGGGCGGCGAAGGCGGCGGCAAGCATTTCGGCTCCTTGAAGCAGGCCGACAACCCTATCACGAACCGCCCCTCATAGTCCTCGTCGTCGGGGGGCGGGCCTTCCCCCACTCTGCGGGATGCCGTGGTCAGAAGGCCCAGCTGAGGCTCGCGACCAGCTGACCCTCGCCGGTTTCGCCCAGAGCCGCGGCATTGTCGGTCTCGTACCAGTGCAGGTCGCCGGAGAGGGCAGGGGTGAAGGCATAGGTCACGCCGGCCTGCCACCATGCATAGTCCGGCGCGCCGATCTGATCCTGGAACCCGCCGCCGACATCGGCCGACAGTCTGGGCGTCAGGGCATAGGCAAGGCTGGCATTGGCCCAGCGCGCCTCCTCTGCCGCACCCTCATAGTCCGGCGATCCGCCGACCAGGAAGGTCCCGCTCACAGGGCCTATGGAGCGGGTCGCCAGGGCATAGAATTCCCAGTGATCGCTGTCGTCGGACCCGCCGAAATAGCTGACCCGCTTGGCGTTGAAATCCCAGTCCCATCCCGCCCACTGCGGTTGCCAGCCGACGTACAGGTCAACCTCATAGTCCGTATCGCCCAGCGCCGCCGTATTGGCGGCGGCTCCGGCGTAGAAGGAGCCGCGCAGGTGCTCCAGGCTGCCGGTCAGTTCGACGTCGTCCTCGCCGCGTACCGTGCCCCGCCGGACATGGTCGGTCGTCACGCCCAGACTGCCGGACCACGCCGGGGCCGTCTGGGCCCCGGCTGCCCCTGCCAGCAGCAGCCATCCCGCCAGGGCGAGGCTCAGTCGAACCCTCATCGGTTTCCTCTCAACGCCAGTCCCCCGCGGGAGAAGACACTGACCCCGGTGTGACAGGCAAGTGCCGGCTACCCGGTTCAGGCGACGCCGGCCTTGGCGGCGAACTCCTGCGTGGCCTGGGCGTATTCCGCGCGCAGTCGCCCGACCAGCTCGCCGGTCGGAACCACATCGTGGACCGCGCCTGCGCCCTGGCCTGCCGACCAGACCGTCTTCCAGGCCTTGGCCTCGTCGCCCATGTCCAGCTTGTGGTCGGGCAGGACCTTGGGGTCGATCCCGTTGGCTTCGAGCGACTTGGTCATGAAGTTGGCCGGAATGCCCGAGACGGCGGCGGTATGGACGATGTCGGTCGCCCCGCTCTCGATGATCATGTCCTTGTAGGCGGCGGGCGCCATCGCCTCGGTCGTGTTGATGAAGCGGGTGCCCATATAGGCGAAGTCCGCCCCCATCATCAGGGCCCCGGCCACGTCCTGGCCCGTCGACAGACAGCCCGACAGGATGATCGTGCCCTTGAAGAAGGTGCGGACCTCATTGATCAGGGCGAAGGGGTTGATGATCCCGGCGTGGCCGCCCGCGCCATTGGCCACCAGGATCAGCCCGTCGACTCCGCTCTCGGCCGCCTTGCGCGCATGACGCACATTGGCGATGTCGTGGAACACCACGCCGCCATAGCTGTGCACGGCATCCACCACGTCGCGCACGGCGCCCAGGGAGGTGATGATCAGCGGCACCTGCTCCTCGACCGACACCATCATGTCGGCCATCAGCCGCGGATTGGTCGGGTGGACGATGTGGTTGACGCCATAGGCGGCCGCGCCGGGAGTCCGCCGCGCCTTGATCTCGTGCAGCCACTCCCGATAGCCCTCGGTGGTGCGCTGGTTCAGCGACGGAAAGGTGCCGATCACCCCGGCGTTGCAGCACTCGACCACCAGATCGGGCCCCGACACCAGAAACATCGGCGCGGCGATGACCGGCAGGGTCAGGCCGGACTTCAGGATCTCAGGAATGGCCATGGACGTTCACCCCGTTGCGTTTCGCTACGGATAGGACGGCGCCGTGGGGGAAGGCAATGGAGCCGGTGACGTCGGCGTCGTTTGGCGCTAGAGCGCGACGATGACCACCGACGTCTCCGGCCTGTCCCAGCTGGGCGCACAGACGCCCATCCCCGCCAGCCCCGATCAGGCGGCGCTGGAGCGGGTACCCAATCCCCACCCCGACGCCCTGTATCTGGCCCGCTTCACGGCGCCGGAGTTCACCAGCCTGTGCCCCGTCACCGGCCAGCCGGACTTCGCCCATCTGGTCATCGACTATGCTCCGGCCGGGTGGCTGGTCGAATCCAAGTCGCTGAAGCTCTACCTGACCGCCTTCCGCAACCACGGCGCCTTCCACGAGGACTGCACCGTGGCCATCGGCCGGAAGATCGCCGACCTGCTGCAGCCGAAATGGCTGAGGATTGGCGGCTACTGGTATCCCCGCGGCGGCATTCCGATCGACGTCTTCTGGCAGACCGGAGCGGCACCGGAGGGGCTGTGGCTGCCGGACCAGGGCGTGCCGACCTATCGCGGGCGGGGGTGACAGGCGTTTGACCTAGTTCGGGTAAGAAGCGCCTTCGTGTCTCCCATGCTCGGTTCTCCTGTCATACTCAGCACTGGCTGCGGACACGTCTGCGGCTACCTGAG
>CAMCIP010000266.1 GCA_945874855.1 Brevundimonas vancanneytii | reverse complement strand
GTCGGGGGCGGCGTCGGGGGCGGCGTCGGGGGCGGGGGGCGGCGAGATGGTGCCGCTGGCCCATGTGGCGCGGGCCATTCTGGACGATGCCTTCGCCTGCGAGCTGATGCGGATCGATCCCGACGATCCCGATCCGAACCCGGTGCGCTGTGCGTTCTGGGACCGCAACGCCTATCAGCAATGGTGCGCCATGCCGGACGGCAACGCCTTCCTGAAGCGGGCAGGGATGACGCGGGGCGACCCGGCTCTGATGCCCGACGCCCCATGGCCGGCGGGGTGAGCGGGGTCGTGGTGGGGGGCCGGCGTCTGGCGCCAAGGCCACGGTCGTGTCAGGAGCGGGGCCCCTTCCCTGCCGATCCGGACCCCTGCCCATGACCGCCGCCGCCGACTTCATCCCCCTGAACGACCTTGAGCGGCTGCTGGTCGCGGCCACGGGGGGCGAGGCGGAGGCGCGGCGGGCCTTTGAGGCGGCGGTGCTGGAGGCGGAGTTGTGGGCGGCCGTGCCGGCGGGGGCTGATCCCGCCGCCGATCCCCTGACCCTGGTGACCGGCCGGGGGCCGGACGGGTCGCTGGCCACCGCCCTTTTCACCGCGCGCGAGCGGGTGGCGGCGACCCTGCCCGAGGCGACGCCGGTGGGGTTTTCGGGCCGCGGGCTGCTGACCGCCGTGCGCGGGCGCGATGCGGTGCTGAACCCCGGCCACGGGCACGGGGTGCGGTGGTCGTCGGCCGCGATCGGGGCCCTGCTGGGCGATCCGGTCCGGCCCGAGGGCCTGCGCGCGCCGACCCATCTGGCGACGCCGAAGGAGACGCCGCCCGGTCTGGTCGACGGGGTGACGCGGGTGCTGGGGGCGGCGGCGCAGGTGAAGGGGGTCTGGCTGGCGCTGGCGCGCTGGGCCGATGCGCCCGAGCCGGGCTTTCTGCTGGATGTGCGCATGGCACCCGAGGACGCCGGGGCCCTGCCGCGGATGATGGACGAGGTGCTGGCGGGGGTGACGCTGGACGCGCGGCTGGATCTGGTGACGCGCCGCCCGGGCGAGGCGGACGGGGCCGGGCTGGTTCTGGTGGCGCCGCGCTGAGGGCCGGCGGGGCGGGCGAGGATCAGGGGCCGCGGGTGACGATCAGGCCGACGGAGGTGATCTCATATCCCTCCAGCGCCAGTTTGAGGTGCGGCTCCTCGACATAGGGGGCCATGTCCAGCCAGCGGTCGATCGGGCCCTCGCCGGGGGTCAGGTCCAGGGGGGCGACTTGGTGGCCCTCGGCGGTCAGTTCGGCGGCGAGGCGGTGCAGGTCCTGCGCGCGGAACAGAACGGTGCCGGCGTGGTCCACCGTGGCCTCGTCTGAGCTGAGGTTGAACTCGGTGGTGTGGACCGCCACCCCGCCGGGCCGGAGCGTGGCCAGCGACCGACGGATGAAGTCCAGCCCGGCCTGGATCGATCCCAGATGCTCCAGCGCACAGGCCGACCAGCAGAAGTCGTAGCCGGTCAGGTCGTCGGGCACGGCGGTCATGTCGACAGTGCGGAAGTCGACCCCGGCGGCCAGCAGATCGGGCGGGCACAGGTTGGGCCGCTGCAACTGGGCCAGGCTGAGGGCGTGCTGGTCGCTCTCGGCCCAGCCGCTCTGGATGGCGGCGTCGAGCGCCTGATCCGTGGCGGTGATGCGGCAGCCGCGGGCGGCGAAGGCGGCCGGCAGGGGCTCATGGCCCACGCCGAACCCCAGACCCCGCGCGCCGACGCGCAAACAGGCCCGCTCGTGCAGGGCCTGGGCGACGAAGACGAACTCCCACAGCTTGCGGTGATAGCGCAGCCGCTCGCCCAGACTGTCGGTCCACCAGGCGAACCAGCCGGTCTCGAAATCCGCCTGACGGCACAGGACCGAGCGGTCGAAGACGCGGGCGCCGGGCCAGGGGTGCGGCGGCGGGACGGGCAGGCCCTCCCACAGGGCCGGATCGGGCCGGGGGGTCACAGCCGGGCCAGCAGCGGCAGCACCGTCTCGGACGGGCGGGCCAGGAGGGTGCCGGCGGGCGTCACCACAATGGGCCGGTTCACCAGCACGGGATGGGCCACCATGGCCGCGATCAGGGCGTCGTCGGACACGGCGGGGTCGGTCAGGCCCATCTCTTCGGCCGGGGTCTTCGCGACCCGCAGCAGGTCGCGCGCGGTCAGGCCCAGATCGGCCAGCAGGCCCTGGAGCTGCGGCCGGGTCCAGCCGACCTGCAGATAGTCGATCACCTCAGGCTCATGGCCGGCGTCGCGGATGAACTGCAGCACATTGCGCGAGGTGCCGCAGTCGGGATTGTGGAAGACGGTGATCGCGGCGGTCATGGGGTCTCCGGAACGGGGGGCGGCGGGCGGCGGCGACGGACGGCGGACCCGGCCTCATACCAGCCCCGCGAGCGGTTCACGATCCACACCACCGACAGCATGACCGGCACCTCGACCAGCACGCCGACCACAGTGGCGAGGGCCGCGCCGGAGTTGAGGCCGAACAGGCTGATGGCGGCGGCGACCGACAGTTCGAAGAAGTTGGACGCCCCGATCAGGGCCGAGGGGCCGGCGACGCAATGCGCCTCGCCCGTCGCCCGGTTCAGCAGATAGGCCAGACCGGCGTTGACATAGACCTGGATCAGGATGGGCACGGCCAGAAGGGCGATGATCAGCGGCTGGGCCAGGATGCGCTCGCCCTGGAAGCCGAACAGCAGCACCAGGGTGGCGAGCAGGGCGGCGATGGACACCGGGCCGAGCCGCGCCAGCAGCCGCTCCAGCGCCCCGGGCCCGCCGCGCGCCAGCACGACCCGACGGACGATCTGGGCCAGGATGACCGGCAGGACGATGTACAGCCCCACCGACAGCAGCAGGGTGTCCCAGGGCACGATCACCGCCGCCAGCCCCAGCAGCAGGCCGACGATGGGGGCGAAGGCCACGATCATGATGGCGTCGTTCAGCGCCACCTGGCTGAGGGTGAAATTGGGCTCACCGTCGGTCAGCCGGCTCCAGACGAAGACCATGGCGGTGCAGGGCGCGGCGGCCAGCAGGATCAGGCCGGCGACATAGCTCTCGATCTGATCGGCCGGCAGCCACGGCCTGAACAGGGTCGAGACGAACAGCCAGGCCAGCAGGGCCATGGAGAAGGGCTTGATCGCCCAGTTGACGAACAGGGTCACGCCGATGCCGCGCCAGTGCCGCCCGACCTGACCAAGGGCCGCGAAGTCGACGCGCAGCAGCATGGGCACGATCATCAGCCAGACCAGGCCCGCGACCGGCAGGTTGACCTTCGCCACCTCGGCCGCCGCGATCGCCCCGAACAGGCCGGG
>CAMCIP010000265.1 GCA_945874855.1 Brevundimonas vancanneytii | reverse complement strand
GCGATCTGCCGCTCCAGAAGACGCACAAAGGCGTCCTCGTCCACGGTTCCGTCACGAAGAGGTGTGATCAAGGCGGTGATCACGCCCTTGAACAAGGGGGCGGTCATGGCAACGATAGTCCTGTCAGGCGAGGCTTCGTGCGTCGCCGTCTGTCAGTTAGAGGTTTAGGGATGGGCCCACGCGGTCGCAACCCGGTCCGGAGAAGCATGGCGCAGACCTTCATCGTCTCGATCCTTGCCGCCGTCATGGCCGTGGTGGCCCCGTCGCCGGAACGCATCGCCGCGGCGGTGGTGCCGACGCAGGAGGTTCCCTATACGCCGCAGGCCCGGATTCTGTCGTCGGAGGACGCCCGGATCTTCCCCCAGGCCCTGGCCGCAACGCGCAACCGCGACGTGGCGGGCGCCCGGGCGCTGGCTGCCCAGATGGCCGATCCGACGGCGCGCAAGCTGATCGAATGGGCCATCATCGACGTCGCCGGTGCGACCATGAGCTTCGCCGAGCTTGAGAGCGCCGACCGGGCCTTCGCCGCCTGGCCCCGCGTCGAGTCGCGCCGGTCTGACGCAGAGGCCGCCCTGGTCACGGGCTATGCCGAGCCGCGGGCGGTGCTGGCCTTCTTCCAGGACCGCGAGCCCGTCAGCGCCGCCGGGGCCTATGCCCTGGCCGACGCCCTGGCGGCGTCGGGTCGCGAGACCGAGGCGGTGCAGCTCGTCCGCTCCTGGTGGGCCACCCGCTCGTTCGACGCAGACCTCCAGGCTCGGGTGATGGGCCGCTGGGGCACTGCCCTGACACGGGCCGAACATGAGTCGCGTCTGTCCATGCTGCTGACGGGCCCGCACGGTCCGGCCACACGCGCCATGCTGGGGCTCGTGTCCCCGGAGCGGCGCGCCGTGGCGGAGGCGGCGATCGCCCTGCGCACCGCCTTCGCGCCGGACGGCATCGTCGGCGGCCTGACGCCGGCCCAGGCGGCCGATCCCGTCATCGTCCTCGAGCGGGTGCGGCTGCTTCGCGCCCAGGACCGCCAGTCCGAAGGCTTCGCCCTGCTCGCCGGCCTGCCTGCAGCCCCATCGCATCAGGAAGGCCAGGATCGGCTGTGGACCGAGCGGCGCAACTGGTTCCTCGACGCCGTCGAGCGCCGCGACTGGCGCGGGGCCTATGACGCCATGGCCGGTCACGGCTTTCCGTCGGGCGAGCGCAAGGTGGATGCGGAGTTCTTCGCCGGCTGGGTCGCCCTGACCAAGCTCAATGATCCCGCCCGCGCCGCAGCCCATTTCGAGGTCCTGCGCGGCACGTCCCAGACTCCCATCACCCAGGGAAGGGCCCTCTACTGGCTGGGCCGGTCTGCCGAGGCCCAGGGCGATTCGGTCGGCGCGCGTCAGTGGTATGGAGCCGGCGCGGCCCACATCCAGTCCTTCTATGGCCAGTTGGCCGCAGAACGGCTGGGCCAGACCAGCGTCACCCTGCCCGCCGACCCGATCGTGACCGAAGAGGCCCGCACGCGCTTCGAGGCTGATGAAGTGGTGCGCGCCACCCGTATTCTCGGGGAGATGGGCGAACAGGGCCTGATGCGGGTCTTTGCCTATCACCTCGACGACCGCCTGCCCGGGGCCGTCGACCTGGCCCAGTTGATGGACATGGTGCTGGGTTACGGCGACCGGTTCGGGTCGATGATGGTCGGCCGGGCCGCCAGCCAGCGCGGCTTTCTGATGCCCGAGCGCCAGTATCCCATCCGCATTCCGCCCGAGGTGCCAGGCGCCGCGCCGCTCGCCTTTACGCTCGCCATCACCCGCCAGGAATCCAGCTTCGATCCCCGCGCCCGTTCCACGGCCGATGCGCGCGGCATGATGCAGTTTCTGCCCTCAACCGCCTCGGGCGTGGCCCGCCGTCTGGGCATGCCGTACTCGGCCGAGCGCCTGTGGGACGCGGACTACAACATGAGCCTGGGCAGCTTTCACCTTGCGGAGCTGACCGGTCAGTTCGGCGGGTCCATGCTGCTGGCCACCGTCGGCTACAACGCCGGTCCCGCGCGTCCGCCCCAGTGGATCGCCCGATGCGGCGACCCGCGCGGCGCCCAGGTCGATCCGGTCGACTTCATCGAATGCGCGCCCTTCACCGAGACGCGCAACTATATGATGCGGGTGATGGAGAACCTGACCATCTACAAGGCCCGTCTCGGCGGCGGCTCGGCCCCTCTGGGCCTGTCGGCAGACCTGGCGCGCGGCGCAGGGTCGGGCCCGGTGCCCTACGACGACCTCGTGCCCTGAGACCTGTCGTACCGGGGGCGTCCGTCGACCCAGGTTGCCGACAGGCCGAAGACCTCGGCCAGCACCGCAACGGACAGGGCCTCTCGCGGCGCGGCATCGGCTCGCACCCGGCCGTGATGCAGGACCACGATCCGGTCGGCAGCGCGCACGGCCAGATCGAGGTCGTGCAAACAGACCAGCACCGCCTGTCCCGCCCCGGCCCGCGCCCGCAGCCGCTCCATGACCAGAAGCTGGCCGTCCGGATCCAGTCCGGCCGTCGGCTCGTCGGCGAGGATGGTACGGGCCGGCTGGGCCAGCGCGCGGGCGATCAGCACCCGGGCCCGCTCGCCGCCGGACAGGTCATTGATCCCCCTTGCCGCCAGGTCCGTCGCCTGCATCTCCCCCAATGCCGCCGACACCCTGGGCCCGCTGCCGGGCGGTGAGCCCAGGGCGACGACCTCGGCGGCGGGCAGGTTCCACGCCACGGTCCGCTCCTGCGCCAGATAGGCCGCCGCCCGCGCCCGTTCCGCCGGGGCCATTGCCGCCACGTCCCTGCCCCCCAGCCGTGCCGCGCCACCGGTCAGCGGGACCAGCCCCGCGAGGGCCCGGAGCGCGCTGCTCTTGCCGGCCCCGTTCGGCCCGCACAGGGCGACCAGCTCCCCGGTTTCGACGCGCAGGTTCACCGACTCCAGCGCCATGCGGCCGCCGAGAATCAGGGTCGCGTCGATCAGTTCCAGCGCGCTCATGACCGCCAGCTCCGGGCCGCACGACCGGCGATCAGGGCGAAAAGGGGAGCGCCCACAAGCGCCGTCAGCACGCCCAGCCGCAGCTCCTGATCCGTCGGGATCACCCGGGCCGCCAGGTCGGCCAGCACCAGGATCAGTCCGCCCGCGAGGGCCGACGGCGCCCACAGCCGGGCCGGATCCTCCTTCACCGCCGCCCGCACCAGATGGGGCGCGACCAGGCCGACGAAGCCGATGACGCCCGCCACCGCGACCGCCGCTCCGGCCGCCAGGGAGGCGGACCCCAGGGCCAGCAGCCGCAGCCGGGCCAGCGGCAGCCCCAGGGTCCGGGCC
>CAMCIP010000264.1 GCA_945874855.1 Brevundimonas vancanneytii | reverse complement strand
GGGCTTTGCTAAGGACGCCGGGCGCCACCGCGCGCTCTCCGTCTTGAAGGGACGCCCGCAGATGTCGGCCCGCAGCCTTAAGGTCACCTTAACCCGACGCCTGCCGGACGCGGTCGAGACGCGCATGCGCGAGCTGTTCGACGCGACCCTGAACCTGACCGACCGGCCCCTCAGCCGCGACCAGCTGGCCGCGGCCATGGCGACCTGCGACGTGCTGGTGCCCACCATCACCGACCGCATCGACGCCGACCTGATCGCCGGCGCCGGCGAGCGGCTGAAGCTGATCGCCAATTTCGGGGCCGGCACCGAGCACATCGACGTCGCCGCCGCCCAGGCCCGCGGCATCGTGGTCACCAACACCCCCGGCGTCCTGACCGAGGACACGGCCGATCTGGCCATGACCCCGATCCTCGCCGTCTCGCGCCGCGTCGTCGAAGGCGCAGCCGCCCTCCAGGACGGCCGGTTCGAGGGCTGGACCCCGACCTGGATGTGCGGCCGCAAACTGTGGGGCAAGCGGCTGGGCATCGTCGGTATGGGCCGCATCGGCCAGGCCCTGGCCCGCCGCGCCCGCGCCTTCGGCATGCAGGTCCACTATCACAACCGCAAGGCCGTCAGCCCCCTGGTGGAAGAGGAGCTTGCGGCCACCTGGTGGGAGGATCTGGACGCCATGCTGCCGCGCATGGACGTGATCTCCCTGAACTGTCCCGCCACGCCGGAGACGCACCACATCCTGTCGGCCGACCGCCTGTCCCGGCTCCAGCCCCACACGGTCGTCATCAACACCGCCCGTGGCGAGCTGATCGACGAGGCGGCGCTGGCGGCGGCGTTGGCCGACCGGCGTCTGGGCGGCGTCGGCCTCGACGTCTTCGAACATGAGCCGGCCGTCCATCCCGGCCTGCTCAACCGGCCCGACGCGGTGCTGTTGCCCCACCTCGGCTCGGCCACGGTCGAGTCGCGCCAGGACATGGGCGACCGCGTCATCCTCAACGTCATGACCTTCGGCACGGGCCACCGCTGCCCCGACCGGGTGCTGCCGCTCTAGCCGCAGGCCTTGCACGCGGGGTCCGCCCCCACGCGCACCGTCCGCGCCGCGCCCGTCAGGCCGTCCAGGATCATCAGCCGCCCGGTCAGGGGCTGGCCCGCCCCGGTGATCAGCTTGACCGTCTCCAGGGCGCACAGCGACCCCACGATGCCCGCCAGGGCCCCGACCACCCCCACCCGGGCACAGGTCTCGGCCTCGGGCGGCGGCTCGGGCGTCAGACAGGCCCAGCAGGGCCGACCCGTGAAGACCCCGACCTGACCCGTCCACCGGCCGATCGCCCCGGACACCAGCGGCACGCCCAGCGCCAGGCAGGCGGCATTGACCGCCAGACGCGTTCCGAAATCGTCCGTCCCGTCGATCACCACCTCGCATCCGGCCAGCAGGTCGCGCGCATTGGCCGGCGTCAGGGCGACGGGCCGGGTCTCGATCGTCAGATGGGGGTTCAGCGCCGTCAGCCGCTCAGCGGCGGCCTCGACCTTGGGCCGGCCCACGTCGGCGGTGGCGAACTGGACCTGCCGCTGCAGATTGGACAGGGACACCAGGTCGGGGTCGATCAGCCTCAGCGTCCCCACGCCCGCCGCGGCCAGGTCCAGCCCCGCTGGCCCGCCGACGCCCCCCATGCCGACCAGGGCCACGCGGGCGGCCTTCAGCCGCCGCTGCCCCGGCCCGCCGACCTCGGCCAGCATCAGGTGGCGCGCATAGCGTTCGATTTCAGCGTCCGACAGGGTCACGCCCGGGGTTTAGGCCCCCGACGCCGCCGCGTCACGCGGCCAAGCGGCGGTCCAGCTCGGCCTGGGCCGCCTCGGCCGTCACCTCGTCCAGGGTCCTGACGTTCAGCCCGGCCAGAACGGCCTCGGGATGGTCGCAAAGCCGCATGGGCTCTGCCAGGGCGCGCACGGCCACGGTCTGGTCGACGAGCACCTGAACCTCGGTGTGGCGCGGGTCGGCGTGGATGCGGGCCATGGCGCGGCCGATCTCCAGCGCCGGGCCCTCCATGGCGTGCAGGATCCGGTCGCCGTGCAAGACCATGCCGCCGGTGATCTGGTCCCGGCGATTGTTCCGCTCGGCCGCGCCCAGAATGTGGGCCAGCGACACGGTGCTCAGGCCTCCGGCGCCGATCGACCGGCTGCTGAAAACGATGCGACGAAGCACGATGAATCCTCGATACGACATGCAACGGCATGCAATGTGTCTATGTAACTGGTTACATTGGTTAAAATGTGGCGCGTTCGTGGCCTTGATTTCTCACCGCTTTTGCTTGCGTCGCCGCATTTGGGTCGCCATCTGGACCGCATGAGCGAGCTCCGATCTGCCTTTCCCGACTGGCACGGCACCACGATTCTGGCGGTGCGAAGGGACGGCCGGACCGTCATCGCCGGCGACGGCCAGGTCTCCATGGGCCCGACCATCGTCAAGGGCGCGGCGCGCAAGGTGCGGGTGCTGGCGGGCGGCAAGGTGCTGGCCGGCTTCGCGGGGGCCACGGCCGACGCCTTCACCCTGATCGAGCGGCTGGAGGCCAAGCTGGAGCAGTTCCCGGACCAGCTGGCCCGCGCCTGCGTCGACCTCGCCCGGGACTGGCGCACCGACCGCTATCTGCGCCGGCTGGAGGCCATGCTCCTGGTTGCCGACCGGACCGCCATCTATACCGTCACCGGCGTCGGCGATGTGCTGGAACCGGAGCACGGCGTGGCCGCCGTCGGCTCCGGCGGCAATTTCGCCCTCGCCGCCGCCCGGGCCCTGATGGACAACACCGACCTCGACGCCGAGGCCATCGCCCGCAAATCCATGGCCATCGCCGCCGAGGTCTGCGTCTACACCAACGGCAATCTCACCGTGGAGACGCTGGAGGGGTGAGGGGGCGTTTGGCCGTGGCGAAGGGGTTCGTCACCAAGGGCACCAAGGATGCACCAAGGACGCCAAGAACCCGAGGTCGTTTCGGACGAGGTGGATCGCATCGGGCGCACCGTCGTCGATGCGGCGCTCACGGTGCATCGCGCCCTGGGGCCTGGGATGCTGGAGTCGGTCTATGAGGCGTGTCTCGCCGAGGAGCTGAGGCAACGGGGGCTCACCGTCGAGCGGCAGGTCGGAGTGCCGGTCGCCTATGGCGACGTCAGCATCGACGTCGGCTTTCGGCTGGACCTCCTGATAGAACGGCAGGTGGTGGTGGAGGTCAAATCGATCGACGCCTTGGCGTCGATCCATGTCGCCCAGCTTCTCACCTACCTGCGCTTTTCGCGCGTCCGACTGGGCTATCTCATCAATTTCAATGCCGTGCTG
>CAMCIP010000263.1 GCA_945874855.1 Brevundimonas vancanneytii | reverse complement strand
CTCAAGGAAGGCATCCTGGCCGGCTCGTCGTCGGGCACCCTGATCGCCAGCGCCCTGCGCTGGTGCCGGGAGCAGACCGAGCCGAAGACCTGCGTCACCTTCGTCTGCGACACCGGGGCGAAATATCTGTCCAAGGTCTACAACGACGCCTGGCTGGCCGACCAGGGCCTGAGCCGGCGCACCCTGCATGGCGACCTGTCGGACCTGATCTCGCGCACGCCCGAGGATGGCGCCGTCGTCACCGTCGGTCCGGACGACACCCTCGACACGGCCTTCAAGCGGATGCGCGGGGCTGACGTGTCGCAACTGCCGGTGCTCAGCGACGGCCGTCTGGTCGGCATCGTCGACGAAAGCGACCTGGTCCATGTGCTCGATACCGACGAGATCACCCGGCGGGAGCGCTTCGCCAGGACCGTGGGCTCGGCCATGACGCGCGATCTGGACACGGTGCAGGTGCACGAGAGCCTCGACGCCCTGATCCCCCTGTTCGACCGCGATCGCGTCGCAATCGTGCTGGACGGCGAGCGATTTGTAGGCCTCATTACCCGGACGGACTTGATCAACCATCTGAGTTTGAACCGATGAAGGCGTTCCTTTCCCGGTCCCTCGCGACCCTCGCTCTGGCCTCGATCTGCGCGGCGGCCGGGGCGGTCTCCGCCCAGGAGACGACTACCCCGTCAGCCCCGGCCTCCATGGCCGGCTGTGCCGACGACATCCGGCACAATGCCACGCGCGAGAGCATCACCTTCGACTACCGCGGCCAGGCCATTCCGGGCCTGATCTATCGTCCCCGGCCGGGCACCGAGAATGGCGTCGGGGTCGTGCTCCTGCATGGGTTCCTCGGGCTCCGCGGACATGCGCCGCTGTTCGATCCGCACGCCATCCAGCTGGCGTCGCGTGGCTATGCCGTCCTGATGCCGAGCTATTTCGACGCCCGGATCTACCGCCAGCGGTTCAGTGGCGACGACATCAAGGAGTGGTCCCAGGCCTCCGGTGAGGCGGTGCGGTTCCTCGGCACCCAACCCGGCGTCGATCCGCAGAAGGTCGTCCTGTGGGGCTATTCCCTGGGCGGCTATCTGGCCACCGACGGATCCCTGACCGACTATGGAACCGCGGCAGCGGCGGTCGGCGTGTCGGCGGGCACCGCCATCTGGTCCAATGCCTCGCGGGGGTCCCGCAACATCCCGATCCTGATGCTGCACGGCCGGTCCGATCGCTCGGTCAACGTCTCGTCGATGGAGGCGCTGGCGCGCAATCTGTCGGTCCGCGGGGCGACCGTCGAGACGGAGTTGCTTGCCGGACAGGGCCACGATCTCGACGCGGCGACCTGGTGCCACGTCTTCGCCCGGACCCGCGAGTTCCTCGGCGTCCACTTCGCCCCCGCCAGCGCCGCCCCCGCCGTTCCGGGCTGAGCACGACGGGCCGGGGGAGAGGGCCGGTGACCGCGAACAGACGCGAGGTTCTGGCCGGCCTGGCCACATGCGGGGCGGGCGGGGCGACCCAGGACCCGCTGTTGTCCTACTCCGGCATGAGTTTTCGCAGTCACGGCAAGGACATTCGCGCCATCTACTATCGGCCGACCGGACCCGGGCGAAGGTCGGCGATTGTCATGATGCATGGCTCGGGCGGTCGCATCCGTAACGACGGTCCCTGGCACGACCTGGCTACACAGTTCGCCGGCGACGGCTATGAGGTCCTCACGCCGCTCTACACCGACGCCATGGCCGATGACGGCATCCGCCCGCCACGCATGATGGAGGCCTGGCGCGATGTCGGTGAACACGCCATCGACTGGTTTATCGCCCGCGGCATCAATCGCCGGAGAACGGCCATGTTCGGCTACTCCCTGGGATCCTACGTCGCCGTGGACGGGGCCCTGGGCAATAGCCGCGCGGCCGCCGCCATCGGGCTTGCCGGCGGAGTGGACGTCTACACGCCCCGCCCGCCGCGCCGTCGCATTCCTGTCCTGATGATCCGGGCGGAGAACGACACCCATGTGCTGCCGCGCAACACTGATGCGTGGATCAACTTCCTGCGCGATGCGGAGGTGCCGGTGCGGGAACACACCGTGCGGGGCGCCGACCACATCTTCCGGCCGAATGAATGGGTGGAAATCTTCCAGGTCTCGGCCCAGTTCTACGGCACGAACATAGGCCGGGAGATTCGATGACCATCCGCAACCGCCAGGGCTTTTCGACCCGCGCCATCCACGCAGGTCAGCGGCCGGATCCGACGACGGGGGCGGTGATGACGCCGATCTACGCCACCTCGACCTATGCCCAGGAAAGCCCGGGCGTGAACAAGGGCTATGAGTACGCCCGCGGCAAGAACCCGACGCGCGAGGCATTCGAGGCCTGTCTGGCTGATCTGGAGGGCGGCACCCACGCCTTCGCCTTCGCCTCGGGCATGGCGGCCACCTCCACGGCGCTGGAACTGCTGGACGCGGGCAGTCACATCATCACCGGCGACGATCTGTACGGCGGGTCCTGGCGTCTGTTCGAGCGGGTGCGCCGGCGCTCGGCCGGGCTGGAGTTCAGCTATGTCGACCTGTCCGATCTCGCTGCGGTCGAGGCGGCGATCACGCCCCGGACCAGGCTGATCTGGGCCGAGACGCCGACCAATCCCCTGATGAAGCTGGCCGACATCCAGGGCCTGTCGCGCATCGCCCGCGCCCATGGCCTGCTGCTGGGCGTCGACAACACCTTCGCCACGCCCTGGAGCCAGCAACCGCTCGGCCTCGGCGCCGACATCGTCATGCATTCGGCGACCAAATATCTGAACGGCCACTCCGACATCATCGGCGGCGCCCTGGTCACGGCCAATGCGGATCTGGCGACCCGGTTGAAGTTCCTGCAGAACTCGGTCGGCGGCGTGATGGGGCCGTTCGACGCCTTCCTGGCCAACCGGGGGCTCAAGACCCTGGGCCTGCGCATGAAGGCGCACAATGAGAACGCCCTGGCCGTCGCCCGCTGGCTGGAGGACCGGGCCGGTGTCGCCCGGGTCATCTATCCCGGCCTGATCAGCCACCCCCAGCACGACCTCGCCGCGCGCCAGATGCACGGACGCTTTGGCGGCATGGTCAGTGTGGTGATCGACGGGGATCTGGCGCGCACGCGTCAGGTGCTGGAGCGGGTTCAGGTCTTTACCCTGGCCGAGTCCCTGGGCGGGGTCGAAAGCCTGGTCAACCACCCGGCCATCATGACCCACGCCAGCGTGCCCAAAGAGGTGCGCGAGGCGGGCGGCGTCACCGACAGCCTGATCCGGCTGTCCGTGGGCGTGGAGGACATCGACGATCTGATCGCCGACCTGGATCAGGCCCTGGCCTGA
>CAMCIP010000262.1 GCA_945874855.1 Brevundimonas vancanneytii | reverse complement strand
CGCGAAACCCGCCGCACGAAGATGAGCCCTTGGCTGTTCGTGCAGGTGAGACGGACGTTCTAGGACTCCCTCTCCCGCCGGGAGAGGGGCGAGCCGGGTGAAACTCGCCCTCCTCGGCACGAAAAAGGGCGGCCCCGTCGCCGGGACCGCCCGCTTCGGCTCATGCCGTGATCGGGATCACCCCAAGATGGTGGCCCGGGGACGGGCGACATTGCCGTCCACCTCGCCACCTGCGCCGGGCGTCGCCCCCTAGTGGTTGTCCGCGTCGTTCACGCCGTGGGCCCACTGCTTGATGAAGAAGCTCAGGACAATGAAGCCGACGCCGATGCCGACGCCCCACAGGCCGATCGTGTTGAACGTGTCCAGCGAGGTCTGAAGCGCGGCTTCCGGGTTGGTCACCTGGCCGCCGACGGTCTCGGTGCCGGCAGAGGCGGCGATCAGGCCGCCGAGGAAGTGGGCGATGGCCGAGGCCATGAACCACACCGCCATCATGAAGCTGACGATCGAGGGCACTGAAAGCTTGGTGATCTCCGACAGGCCCACCGGCGACAGGAACAGCTCACCCAGGGTGTGGAACATGTAGAGCAGTCCCAGCAACACAAGCGGCGTGCGGAAGGCGTCGTCGACCATGCCGGAATTGGCGCCCCAGACGATGACCAGGAACCCCAGCCCGACCTGGATGATGCCCAGGCCGAACTTGATCACAGGGTTGGGGTCCATCTTGCGCTGCGCAAGGAAGGCCCAGAGCGCCGCGAAGATCGGCGCGAAGATCAGGATGAAGCCGGCGTTGAACGACTGGGTCTGGGCCGCGGTGATCGAGGTGTCGATCCACTGCCACCCGTTGGTCGCCAGGCCTGCGGCTGCGATCTGGTCCGGCGTGCCGTAGGGGATGCCGAGGATCGTTCCGGCCGACGCCGTCAGGGACAGGTCGACGTTGCGGTCGGCGAACAGGTTCAGCGACGATCCGGCCTGCTCGAACAGGGTGAAGAACACCGCCGAGCCGAAGATCAGCACGGTCGCCAGCATCATCCGCTCGCGCGCCACCTTGTCCCCGCGCAGTTTGAAGAAGATGAACCACCCGATGAAGCCCAGCGCCGCGATCGTCGACAACAGCAGACCCTGACCCACCAGACCGTGGTTCGGCACGATGAAGTACAGCGCTGCCACGCCCACGAAGGCCAGGATGTAGATCAGCCATTCGCGGTTGATCGGCCCCACCAGCGGCTTCCTGATCAGCTCCGGATAGGGGCTCTCGCCCTTGCCCTGCAGCAGGGGCTTGCCGAGCCAGAAGACCAGAAGGCCCAGTGCCATGCCGATGCCCGCCAGGCCGAAGCCCCAGCTCCATCCGTAGTTCTGGCCCAGATATCCGCACAGGACGGCGGCCCAGAAGGCCCCCAAATTGATGCCGTAGTAGTAGAGGGTGAAGCCGGAGTCCCGACGAGGGTCGCCCTGTTTGTAGAGTTGCCCGACGAGGGTCGAGATGTTGGGCTTGAGGAATCCCACACCCATGATGATCAGCGACAGCGCCACATAGAAGGCCATGACGCCATTGGCGTCGCGCTCGGCCGTGAGCTCATAGCTGCCGGTCGGCAGCACGGTCGGCAGGGCACCTCCGGGGGCTAGGCCCTCGATCGTCAGGCCATCCTCACCCGAGGTGTATTCATAGGCCCGGCCGTCCACGATCAGGCGCGTCTCCTGGGCGGAGGCGCGGCCCTCGATCTGCACGGAATACTCCTGACCGCCATAGGTCAGGGTCTGGGTCGCCGGATTGCCCTCGTAGGCCATCAGCCCGTGGCCCATGACCAACAGCACGGCCCCGAACATGATCGCCTTGCGCGTGCCGATGTAGCGGTCCGCCACGATGCCGCCGATCAGCGGCAGCAGATAAACCAGCGAGCCATAGGTGCCGTACTGGCCGGAGGCGAAGTCGTCGTCGAACAGGAAATGCTGGGTGAGGAAGAAGATCAGCAGGCCGCGCATGCCGTAGAACGAGAACCGCTCCCACATCTCCGCGAAGAAGCAGATCAGCAGCCCCTTGGGGTGCCCCTTCAGGATCTGCATCAGCACGGGCAAGCCCGTAACGAGGGTGATGATGACCCCGAGAAGAATTACGACGTTCATGCCAACCCTCGATTGCCGAGCTTAAGACCGCTCGTGAATTTGTCCGCAGGCGCGACGGATCGCGCCGTCCTATTTGCGAGGCGCGATAGGACCATCGCAAATCCTTCAATACAAGCTGCAACATGACGTGATGCGGATCGGAGCGACGATGGAATTCTCCCGCAGATCGACCTTGGCGGCGCTGGCGGCAGCTCTGGCCGCCTGCACTGACCGGGCGGCCGCCCCGACGACCGGCGTGGTCGCGGCGGGACAGCCCGCGGCCCTGCTGGTCTGGGCCGTGGCGCGCGAGCGGCTGCTGGCCTGGCCGCGGCGTCCGGACGCCCGGGCCCTGGCGGCCCTGCCGGCCGCTGCGGCCGATCTGGCCCAGGTCGGGGCCCTGACCTCTGGCGGCCCGCCGTCCGATCTGGAATCCATCGCCGCCCTGCGCCCCGCGCGGATCGTCGACTATGGCGACGCCGACGCCGAGCACCGGCTGCTGGGCGAGCGGCTGCGCGCGCGGCTGGGGGTGGACTGGACGCTGATCGACGGGGCCCTGGCGCGGACGGCCGAGGCGATCCGGACCTGCGCCGGCCTGCTCGACGTCGGACCCCGCGCCGCCCCGCTCGCCGATCGCGCCGAGGTCGCGCTGGACCGCTGGGCCGCCGCCCCGCCCGGGCCGGCCTTCTACTATGCCCGCGGCGCCGACGGGCTGGAGACCGGCTTTGCGGGGGCCCTGGCCACCGAGGTGCTGGAAGGCGCCGGCTGGAGCAACGTCGCCGTCGGCGGCCGCGACGTCGGCCGCGTGGACCGCGAGCGCGTCGCGGCCTGGGACCCGGAGGCCCTGGTCACCCTCAGCCCCGCCTTTGCCCGGACCGCCGCCACCGATCCGGTCTGGTCGCGCCGGCGCAATGGCCGGCCGCGGCGCATCCTGCTGATCCCCGACCTGCCGTTCGGCTGGGTCGACCGGCCGCCGTCCGTGAACCGTCTGCTGGGCTGCGCCTGGCTGGCCGACCCCGACGGCGACCCCGCCGCCCTGGCCGACCTGGGTCAGGCCCTCTACGGCCGCGCCCAGGATCCGGCGCGACGGCCGCAGTGGATCGCATGAGCGGCCGCGCCCGCCTGCTCACCCCCCTGGCCGCGCTCGGCCTCGCCGCGGCCGTCGTCGCCGCCCTGGCGACCGGTCCGCTGGGCGCCCCGCCCGGCGACCTGCTGGCGGCGGCCACCGGGCAGGGCAGCCCCCAAGCCGAACTGGCCCT
>CAMCIP010000261.1 GCA_945874855.1 Brevundimonas vancanneytii | reverse complement strand
CCCGCCAGCCCAAGGTGGCCCGCAACAAGGTGCCGGCCCTGAAGGGCTGCCCCCAGCGCCGCGGCGTCTGCACCCGCGTCTACACCACCACCCCCAAGAAGCCGAACTCCGCCCTGCGTAAGGTCGCCAAGGTGCGCCTGACCTCGGGCATCGAGGCGGTGTGCTACATCCCCGGCGAGGGCCACAATCTGCAGGAGCACTCGGTGGTCCTGATCCGCGGCGGCCGCGTCAAGGACTTGCCCGGCGTGCGCTACCACATCCTGCGCGGCGTGCTGGACACGCAAGGCGTCAAGGACCGCAAGCAGCGCCGTTCGCACTACGGCGCCAAGCGTCCGAAGTAAGCGCCCGCCTTACCCCATTCGCCGGTGCCAGAGCGTTTTCTGGCCCGGCCGTCCGACACCGATTTAGAAGGCCAAGCCCATGTCCCGTCGTCACCGCGCCCAGAAGCGCGACGTCCTGCCGGATCCCAAATTCGGCGATCTGATCGTCACCAAGTTCATGAATTACGTCATGTACGAGGGCAAGAAGGCCGTCGCCGAGAACATCGTCTACGGGGCCTTCGACATCCTGGCCGAGAAGAAGAAGGACCAGGAGCCCGTCGCCACCTTCCACACCGCGCTGGACAACGTCGCCCCGTCGGTCGAGGTCCGGTCGCGTCGCGTCGGCGGCGCCACCTATCAGGTGCCGGTCGAGGTTCGGCCCGACCGTCGTCGCGCCCTGGCCATCCGCTGGCTGGTCAACGCCGCCCGCAAGCGCGGCGAGAACACCATGACCGAGAAGCTGGCCGCCGAACTGCTGGACGCGGCCAACAACCGCGGCACGGCGGTCAAGAAGCGCGAAGACACCCACAAGATGGCCGAGGCCAACCGGGCCTTCTCCCACTACCGCTGGTAAGGCGCGCAAGCGCCGCTCTGGCGGGCCTCGCGGGTTTGGGCTAGACCGCCCGCGCCCCGCCCGCCGACCCCTTTTCCAGGCCCGCCCTCACCGGCGGACCGCAACGACCGCAAGGCACGCTCCCCAATGCCCCGCACGCACAAAATCGAAGACTATCGCAACTTCGGCATCATGGCCCACATCGACGCGGGCAAGACCACGACGACCGAACGGATCCTGTTCTACACGGGCAAGAACCACAAGATCGGCGAAGTCCATGACGGCGCCGCGACCATGGACTGGATGGACCAGGAGATGGAGCGCGGCATCACCATCACCTCGGCCGCGACGACCGCCTTCTGGCGCGAGAAGCGCCTGAACATCATCGACACCCCCGGCCACGTGGACTTCACCATCGAGGTCGAGCGTTCGCTGCGCGTGCTCGACGGCGCGGTGACCGTTCTGGACGGCAACGCCGGTGTCGAACCCCAGACCGAGACGGTCTGGCGCCAGGCCGACAAATACCGCGTGCCCCGCATCGTCTTCGTCAACAAGATGGACAAGATCGGCGCCGACTTCGACGCCTCGGTCCAGTCGATCCGCGACCGGCTGGGCGCCAAGGCGGTGCCGATCCAGTTCCCGATCGGCTCGGAAAGCTCCCTGAGTGGCCTGGTCGACATCGTCGCCATGAAGTCGGTGATCTGGGACAACGACGCGCTGGGCGCCAACTTCACCGTGGGCGAGATCCCGGCCGACCTGGTCGCCAAGGCCAATGAAGCCCGCCAGTACCTGATCGACAACGCCGTCGAACTCGACGACGAGGCGATGGAGGCCTATCTCGAAGGTCAGGAGCCTTCCGAGGAGACGCTGAAGAAGTGCATCCGCAAGGCGGTGCTGACCGGTGCCTTCTATCCGATCCTGTGTGGCTCGGCCTTCAAGAACAAGGGCGTGCAGACCCTGCTGGACGCCGTGGTCGACTATCTGCCGTCGCCGGTCGACATCCCGCCGACCCCGGGCATCGACTTCAAGACCGAAGAGCCGGTGGTTCGCCGCGCCTCGGACGAGGAGCCCCTGTCGGTCCTGGCGTTCAAGATCATGGACGACCCTTTCGTCGGCTCGCTGACCTTCTGCCGCATCTATTCCGGCAAGCTGGAAACCGGCATGGGCCTGCTGAACTCCAGCCGCGACAAGAAGGAACGCGTCGGCCGCATGCTGCTGATGCACTCCAACAACCGCGAGGACATCAAGGAAGCCTACGCCGGCGACATCGTCGCCCTGGCCGGCCTGAAGGAGACCCGCACGGGCGACACCCTGTGCGACCCCCTCAAGTCGCCCGTCATCCTTGAGAAGATGGAGTTCCCGGCGCCGGTCATCGAGATCTCGGTGGAACCCAAGTCCAAGGCCGACCAGGAGAAGCTGGGCGTCGCCCTGCAGAAGCTGGCCTCGGAAGACCCGTCCTTCACCGTCTCCACCGACCATGAGTCGGGCCAGACGATCCTGAAGGGCATGGGCGAGCTGCACCTGGACATCAAGATCGACATCCTGCGCCGCACCTACAAGGTCGATGCCAACATCGGCGCGCCGCAGGTGGCCTATCGCGAAAGCCTCGGCCGCAAGGTCGACATCGACTACACGCACAAGAAGCAGACCGGCGGCACCGGCCAGTTCGCCCGGGTCATGATCACCTTCGAACCCGGTGAGCCGGGTTCGGGCTTCGTGTTCGAAAGCGCCATTGTCGGCGGTGCCGTGCCCAAGGAGTACATCCCGGGCGTGGAGAAGGGTCTGAACTCCATCAAGGACTCCGGCCTGCTCGCCGGCTTCCCGCTGATCGACTTCAAGGCGACCCTGACGGACGGCAAGTACCACGACGTCGACTCCAGCGTGCTGGCGTTCGAAATCGCGGCCCGCGCCGCCTTCCGCGAGCTGAAGGAAAAGGGATCGCCCAAGCTGCTCGAGCCGATCATGGCCGTCGAGGTCGTGACCCCCGAGGACTACCTCGGTTCGGTCATCGGCGACCTGAACGGCCGTCGCGGCATGATCCAGGGTCAGGACATGCGCGGCAATGCCACCGTCGTGAACGCCTTCGTGCCGCTGGCCAACATGTTTGGCTATGTGAACACGCTGCGCGGCATGTCGCAGGGCCGCGCGGCCTTCACCATGCAGTACGACCACTATGAGCCGGTGCCGCAACACGTCGCCGACGAAGTGATCAAGAAGTATTCCGCCTAAAACAACCCCTGAAATCCCAAGGATAAGCCCCTGTTCAGGGGACGGAGAGAAGAGAATGGCCAAGGAAAAGTTCGAACGTAACAAGCCGCACTGCAACATCGGCACGATTGGTCACGTTGACCACGGCAAGACGACGCTGACGGCGGCGATCACGATGACGCTGGCCAAGGCCGGCGGTGCGAAGGCCATGGCCTATGCGGACATCGACGCGGCGCCGGAGGAGAAGGCCCGCGGCATCACGATCAACACGGCGCAC
>CAMCIP010000260.1 GCA_945874855.1 Brevundimonas vancanneytii | reverse complement strand
GACAGGTTGATCGCCAGAATCTGTTCCCACTTCTCCGAGGGGAATTTCTCTACGGCTTCAACGTGCTGGACCCCGGCGTTGTTGACCAGGATGTCCAGCCGGCCCAGCTCGTGGGCGGCATAGGCGACGAGGTCGGCGACCTCCTCGCCGCGGCGCATGTCGGCCGCGTGGTAACGCACCCGCACGCCGCAGCTGGTCTCCAACTCCGCGCGGGTGCGTTCGATCTCTGACGGGTCGCCCAGGCCGTTCAGCACCACGTCGCCGCCCCGGCTGGCGACCGCCCGGGCCAAGGCCAGACCAATCCCCGAGGTGGAGCCTGTAATGACAGCGACCTGGCCGGACAGGTCGTTCAGATCGCGAGGCCGGGCCTCGGTGGTTTCGCCCGGGGTCGAACTGCGCTTGGGCCACTGGAACATGGAGAGTCTCGTCTCGTCGGCGATGTGCGCCAGCCTTTAGCCTTTCGCGACTGCGAAGGCGACCCGCACAGAGTATTCGCTATCGGGTGAATATCCAGTCCGATTCAGTCGACGTCCCAGGGTCGAACCGATAACCATCGCGGTCGAATCCCTTGAGGTCGGTGGCGAGCTCGAGGCGGTTTTCGACCGCGAAGCGGGCCATGGCCCCCCGGGCCTTCTTGGCGAAGAAGGAGACGATCCGGGTCTCGCCGCCGCCGTCGGGCACGCCTTCGCGGAAGTGACAGGTGACGACCGGAATGGTCAGCGCCCGGGCGTCGACCGCACCGAAATACTCCTGACTTGCAAGGTTGATCAGCGTCGGATCGGCATGACCCTCTGCGTCTGCGTTCAACGCCTTCGAGATGCGGTCGCCCCAGAAGTCATAGAGCCCCGCGCCCCGTCGGGTCTTCAGCCGCGTGCCCATCTCGAGGCGATAGGGCTGGATCCGGTCCAGCGGCCGCAGCAGGCCATAGAGGCCCGAGAGGATGCGCAGCCGGTCCTGGGCCCAGCCGAGATCGACGGTCGACAGGGACCGCGCCTCCAGACCCTGATAGACGTCACCCGCAAAGGCCAGAACGGCCTGCAGCCCCTCGGTCGAATCGGCGTCGAAGGCCTTGAACCGGGCCTGGTTCAGCCGCGCCAGATCCGACGAAATGCCCATCAGCCGCCGCAGGTCGGCCTGGGTCTGACGGCGCGCCGTGATCGACAGGCTCTGCACGTCCTCTTCGAACCGGTGCCGCGTGGCGGGCAGGTCGACGGGAGGTTCAGCGAAGTCCAGCCGTTTGGCCGGGGACAGGACGATCAGCAAGGCGGTCTCCGTGGGCGGCGTGACCGGCCAGATAGGGCGCTTCGGCGACGATTTGAACCGCCAGGCGTCAGAACAGGACGGCGGGGTTCATGATCCGGTGCGGATCCAGGGCCCGACGCACCGCCTGCATCGTCCCGATCTCCACTGCGGTTTTGTAGTGGCGGGCTTCCTCGGTCTTCAGCCGACCGAGGCCATGCTCGGCCGAGATGGAGCCTTCGAAGCGGGCCACCACGTCGTGGATGACCCTCGACCCCTCTGACTGACGCGCCATGAAGGCCGCAGGGTCCGCGCCGATCGGACGCAGGACGTCATAGTGCAGATTGCCGTCGCCGACATGGCCGAAGGCGCTGATGCGCGCGCCCGGCTCGAAGGCCAGCACTGCCGCCTCAGCCTCGTCGATGAAGTCGGCGATGCGCGAGACGGGCACGGAAACGTCGTGCTTCCAGCCCGGTCCGGCGGGCTTCTGGGCCGCCGACTGTTCCTCGCGCAGTTTCCAGAAGGCGGCCCGCTGGGCCTCGCTGGTGGCAACCGCCGCATCGACGATCAGCTCCGCCTCCAGCGCCCCTTCCAGCAGCCGTTCCAGTGCGGCCTCGGCAGCACCAGCCTCGCCCGAAGCCAGTTCGATCAGCACCAGCCAGGGCACCGGCGTTTCGAGTGGATCGCGCACACCCGGAATGTGCGCCATAGCCAGATCGACGCCGATCCGGCGCATCAGTTCAAACGCCTCAACACCCCCGCCGGTCTCGCCCTTGGCGCGGGCCAGCAGTTCGATCGCCGCCGCCGCCTCGGTCAGGCCGACCATGGCCGTCGCCCGGGAGCGCAGGATCGGCACCAGCTTCAGCGTCGCCGCCGTGACCACCCCCAGCGTCCCCTCGGCGCCGATGAGCAGTTGTTTGAGATCATAGCCGGTGTTGTCCTTGCGCAGCCGCTTCAGCCCGTTGAACACCCGCCCGTCGGGCATCACGGCCTCGATGCCGAGCACCAGATCGCGCATCATGCCGTAGCGCAGCACCTGCACCCCGCCCGCATTGGTGGAAATCACGCCCCCAATGGTGGCCGTGCCCTCGGCCGCCAGGCTCAGCGGAAATCGGCGGTCTGCGGCGGTCGCGGCCTGCTGGGCCTCCAGCAGGGTCACCCCCGCCTCGACCGTCAGGGCGTCGTCCAGAGGCGAGACGTCACGGATCGTCCGCATCTTGCGCAGGCTCAGCAGCACCTCGCCGAACGGCACCTGCCCCCCCACGAGACCCGTTGCGCCGCCCTGGGGCACCATGGGAACCCGATGCGCCGCGCAAATCTCCACGAGTTGCGCCACTTCCGCTGTCGACCGCGGGGTCAGCATCAGCGGGGTATGGCCATGCCAGCGGTCGCGCCATTCGGTCAGCCAGGGCGCGATTTCGGCCGGATCTTCGGTCCAGCCGCCCGGTCCGACGGTGGCTTTCAGGGCATCGAGGGCGGCGGGGGAGGGGGAGGCCTGCGTCATGCCGTCTTGTCCCAGACGCTTGCGGCCGGGGGAAGGGGCGCGATAGGCCCAGACGCATGAACTCGGTCCCGCCCGTCCCCGCCGTGGGCGTCATCTGCTTCCGCGGCGATCAGGTCCTGCTGATCCGTCGGGGCCGCGCACCCCGGGCGGGGCAATGGAGCATTCCGGGCGGCCGGGTCGAGCCCGGCGAGCGGATGCAGGACACCGCGCATCGCGAGCTGTTCGAGGAGACGGGCGTCCGCGCCGAACTCCTGGGCTTGGTCGACGTCGTGGACGGCGTACTTCCGGAGATCGACCGCCACTATGTCCTGATCGACTTCGCCGCCCGCTGGCTCGAGGGCGAGCCCCGTCCCGGTGACGACGCCGCCGAGGCGGTCTTCCTGCCGATCGATCAGGCCTGCGATAGGGTGGACTGGAACGAGACCCGGCGCGTCATCCGGGCGGCCGCCGCGCGGTTTCTGACGCCGATGTAATGTGTCGCGTCCGGTTTCGGTAGCAGCCGGGGCCCGCGCGTCGTAGCCTGAGTCCATCAAGGAGGACCCAGATGGATCTGCCCAATCTGTTCGCGATCGTGCTGGTCGTTTTTGCGATCATACTGCTGTTCAGCGTCGTCAAGAT
>CAMCIP010000259.1 GCA_945874855.1 Brevundimonas vancanneytii | reverse complement strand
GGTGGCCCTGACACGCGATCCGGCCCGGGCGCCGGTGCGGATCACCGCGGCGCGGACGGCGGCCCTGGCGGCCCTGGGCGCGGAGGCCTTGACCGCCGCCGAACTGGCGCGCCGGGCCGGGGTCTCGGCCGGGGTGATCAAGGGTCTGGTCGACGAGGGGGTGCTGGTCCGGGTCGAGATTGCGACCGGAACGGTCTTCGACACCCCCGATCCCGACCATGCCCCCGCCGCGTTGAACCCGGACCAGAAGGCGGCGGCGGAGGCCCTGGGCCAGGCAGTGCGCGACGGCGGCTTCCAGCCCTTCCTGCTGGACGGCGTGACCGGCTCGGGCAAGACCGAGGCCTATCTGGAGGCGGCGGCCGAGGCGCTGCGGGCCGATCCGACGGCGCAGATCCTGATCCTGCTGCCCGAGATCGCCCTGACCCAGGCCCTGATCGCGCGGGTGACGGCCCGCTTTGGCGCGGCTCCTGCGGAATGGCATTCCGGCGTCTCCGGCCCGCGCCGACGGCAGGTCTGGGAGGCGGTGATCGCCGGGCGGGTCCGGATCGTGGTGGGCGCGCGCTCGGCCCTGTTCCTGCCGTTCCGGAACCTGCGCCTGCTGGTGGTGGACGAGGAGCACGACGGGTCGTTCAAACAGGAGGAGGGGCTGATCTATCACGCCCGCGACCTGGCGGTGGCGCGGGCCCGGATCGAGGGGGCGACGGCGGTGCTGGCCTCGGCCACGCCCTCGCTGGAGACCCTGGTGAACGCCCGGTCGGGCCGCTATGGCCGATTGCGGCTGGAGGCACGGCACGGGGCGGCCATGCTGCCGTCCCTCGCCCTGCTGGACCTGCGGGCCGATCCGCCCGAGCGCGAGACCTGGCTGTCGCCGCCGCTGCGCGCCGCCATGGCCGAAACCCTGGCGCGGGGCGAGCAGACCCTGCTGTTCCTGAACCGGCGCGGCTATGCCCCCGTGGTGCTGTGTCGGGCCTGCGGCCACCGGATGACGGCGCCGGACACGGACTCCTGGCTGGTCGAGCATCGCTATACCGGCCGGCTGGTCTGCCATCTGACGGGCTTTTCCATGGCGCGGCCGGCGCGCTGCCCGGCGTGCGGGGCGGCGGACAGCCTGACCTCGGTCGGGCCGGGAGTGGAGCGGGTCGAGGAGGAAGTGCGGAGCCTGTTTCCCGAGGCGCGCGTCGCCGTGTTCAGCTCCGACACCGCCCCGGACGCGGCCACGGCGCGGGCCCTGATCCAGCGCATGCAGGCGGGCGAGATCGACGTCATGGTGGCGACCCAGGCGGCGGCCAAGGGGCACAATTTCCCCAACCTGACCCTGGTCGGGGTGGTCGACGCCGACCTGGGTCTGAGGGGCGGCGACCTGCGGGCGGCGGAGCGCACCTTTCAACTGTTGATGCAGGCCACGGGACGGGCCGGCCGGGCCGACCGGCCGGGCCGGGCCCTGCTGCAGACCTGGACGCCCGAGCACCCGGTGTTGAGGGCGCTCGCGGCCGGCGACCGGGAGGCCTTTCACGAGGCCGAACTGGCCGAGCGGGAGGCGGCAGGCCTGCCGCCCTTCGGCCGGCTGGCGGCGCTGATCCTGTCGGGCGAGAAGGCCGAGGCGGTGGAGCGGGCGGCGGGCCTGCTGGCGGGGTCGATCCCCAATGCCGAACGGCTGGAGGTCTATGGTCCCGCCGATGCGCCGCTGGCCCTGGTGCGCGGACGCCGCCGCAAGCGGCTGCTGGTGCGGGCCGACCGCGACGTCGATCTGCAGGGCTTCCTGCGGGCCTGGCTGGTGCGGGTGAAGCTGCCGTCCAGCGTCAGACTGACGGTGGACGTGGACCCGTACAGCTTCCTGTAGAGCCTTCGCCCCATTCCCGCCCTTGCATCGCGGGGCCGTCGGTCCTTAAAGCGCGCCACGCCTCCCCGCGTTCGTCCAAGGATTCCGCATGACCCCGTCCGCGCCCCGGAAAGTCGTCCTCGCCTATTCGGGCGGACTCGACACCTCGATCATCCTGAAATGGCTGCAGACCGAATATGGCGCGGAGGTGGTGACCTTCACCGCCGACCTGGGCCAGGGCGAGGAACTGGCGCCGGCGCGCGAGAAGGCGCTGAAGATGGGCATCAAGCCCGAGAACATCTTCATCGACGACCTGCGCGAGGAGTTCGTGCAGGACTATGTCTTTCCCATGTTCCGCGCCAATGCCCTGTATGAAGGGCAGTATCTGCTCGGCACCTCGATCGCGCGGCCGCTGATCGCCAAACGCCAGATCGAGATCGCCCGGATGGTCGGCGCCGACGCCGTCTGTCACGGGGCCACCGGCAAGGGCAATGACCAGGTCCGGTTCGAGCTGGGCTATTATGCGCTGGAGCCCGACATCCGGGTGATCGCCCCCTGGCGGGAATGGGCGTTCAAGAGCCGCGAACACCTGCTGGAGTTCGCCGAACAGCACCAGATCCCGATCGCCAAGGACAAGCGCGGCGAGGCCCCGTTCAGCGTCGATGCCAACCTTCTGCACAGCTCCAGCGAGGGCAAGGTGCTGGAGGACCCCTCGGTCGAGGCCCCGGAGTTCGTGCACCAGCGCACCCTGTCGCCGGAAGAGGCGCCGGATGTGGCCACCGTCATCACGATCGGCTTCGAGAGGGGCGATCCGGTCTCGATCAATGGCGAGGCCATGAGCCCGGCGACCCTGCTGACCGCCCTGAACCAGTACGGCCATGACAACGGCATCGGCCGGCTCGACCTGGTCGAGAACCGCTTCGTCGGCATGAAGTCGCGCGGGGTCTATGAGACGCCCGGCGGGACCATCCTGCTGGCGGCGCACCGGGGCATCGAGTCCATCACCCTGGACGGCGGGGCCATGCATCTGAAGGACGAGCTGGCGGTCAAATACGCCCACCTGATCTACAACGGCTTCTGGTTCAGCCCGGAGCGGGAGATGCTGCAGGCGGCCATCGACCATTCCCAGGCCAAGGTCTCCGGGACGGTCCGGGTCAAGCTCTACAAGGGCAATGCCACCGTCATCGGCCGCGAGAGCGAGAACAGCCTGTACGACCAGGAACTGGTCACCTTCGAGGACGGGGCCGTGGCCTATGACCAGAAGGACGCCGCCGGCTTCATCAAGCTGAACGCCCTGCGGCTGCGGGTGCTGGGCAAGCGCGACCGGCGGGGGTGAGGCGGAACCTGTCGGCGATTTCACTTGAGGGCGGGGGGCCGGGGGTTCAGCCTTGCGTCTGTTCCTTCCCCGATCGAGAGACCCGACCATGTCCCGCACCCTCGCCCTGGCCGCCGCCGCAGCCCTGGGCCTGACCGCCGTCGCCCTGCCCGCCTCGGCCGCCGCCGTGGCCGCCGTCGCCGTGGCGCAGGACCCCCTCACCGAGGC
>CAMCIP010000258.1 GCA_945874855.1 Brevundimonas vancanneytii | reverse complement strand
CTCTCCCTCGGGTTCTGAACCCAGAACCTTTGTTGTAAACGCAGAACCAAACTAGAGAACACCTATGAAACCAAATGGTATGTTTATGCCGCTGTTGGCAACAACCGCGGATGGTCATCGAAGGCGTCGGTTGACGCCTATTCGATCTCGACGACTTCCACCCGGGGCCCGTTCAGGACCAGGGCGATCTCGCCGCGCTTCAGCTTGAGAGCGTCCTCGCCGAACAGCTGGCGGCGCCAGCCGTGCAGGGCGTCGACCTCAGCCTCGTCGTCGCCGGCGATCTTTTCCAGGTCCGCGACGGTGGCGATCAACTTGGAGGCGACCCCGGCATTGTCGCTCTTGGCCTTGAGCAAGACCTTGAGCAACTCCACCACCGAGGGCGGAGGCGGATCGGAACGGCCGGGACGGTCGATCTTCGGCGCATGCGCCTCAGGGTCCACCAGCACCCGCTTCAGGTCCTCGATCAGTTCGGCACCCAGCCGCGATCCACCGAAGCCCTTGGGCACGGAGCGCAGCCGGTTGAACGCCTCAGGATCCGTCGGCGTCTGGGTGGCGATCTCGTCGATGGCCTCGTCCTTCAGGATGCGGCCGCGCGGCTGGTCGCGGTCCTGGGCGGATCGCTCGCGCCAGGTGGCGGTGGCGACGAAGGCGGCCAGGTACCGGGCCGACCACTTCTTCGGCTTGAGCCGCTTCCAGGCCAGTTCGGGCGTGGTGTCATACAGCGCCGGGTCGGTCAGATACTCCATCTCGGCCCGGACCCAGTCGAGACGCCCGTCCCGCTGCAGGCGGTCGCGCAGCTTGGGATACAGCGCCGCCAGATGGGTGACGTCACCCAGGGCATAGACCAGTTGGGCCTCGGACAGCGGCCGACGCGCCCAGTCGGTGAAGCGGCTGCCCTTGTCGACCTCCTGCCGGACCATCTGGCGGACGAGGGCCTCATAGGAGACCTGGTCGCCGAAGCCGGCGGCCATGGCGGCGACCTGGGTGTCGAACATCGGGCGGGGCATGGCACCGAGGCGCACGAAGATCTCCACGTCCTGACGCGCCGCATGGAAGACCTTGAGAATGTTCGGATCGCGCAGGAGCTCAAGGAAGGGCTCCATGTCCAGGCCCTCGGCCAGGGGATCGATGATCGCGGCGTCCGTAGCCGAGGCCGCCTGGATCAGGCAGAGCTTCGGCCAGTAGGTCGTCTCCCGCATGAACTCGGTGTCGACCGTGATGAAGGGCTGGTCGGCCAGCCGGGCGCAGAAGGCGCGAAGGTCTTGCGTTGTGGTGATCGGCGTCATTCGGATGCTATAGCCCCGCCCGCGCCCCGTGTGGCAAGAGCCGCCGTACAAGTCCGTCCACTGATTCAGGCCCGTGACCGATGAGCGACAGTCCGCCAAGTCCCCGTAACGGCCTGACCTATGCCGATGCCGGCGTGGACATCGACGCCGGCGAGCGGCTGGTGGACGCCATCAAGCCGCTGGCAAGGTCCACGTCGCGGCCGGGGTCGGAGCCGTCGCTGGGCGGGTTTGGAGCCCTGTTCGACCTCAAGGCCGCAGGCTTCACGGACCCGCTGATCGTGGCCACGACCGACGGCGTGGGCACCAAGCTGAAGATCGCCATCGAGACCGGCCGGCATGACGGGGTGGGGATCGATCTGGTCGCCATGTGCGTCAACGACCTTCTGGCCCAGGGCGCCGAACCGCTGCTGTTCCTCGACTACTACGCCACCGGCAAGCTGGAGGTGGACGCGGCGCGACGCGTCGTCGCCGGCATCGCCGAGGGCTGCCGTCAGGCCGGCTGTGCCCTGGTAGGCGGCGAGACGGCCGAGATGCCGGGCATGTATGCGGGCGGGGACTATGACCTTGCGGGCTTTTCCCTCGGCGCCGTCGAGCGGGGCCAGACCCTGCCGCGCCTTGACCTGCAGAACACCGCCGACCTGATCGTCGGCATCGGGTCTTCCGGGCCGCATTCCAACGGCTATTCCCTGATCCGGCGCGTCGTCGAGGCGGCGGGCCTGACCTGGGGCGACGACGCCCCCTTCGACCGCAACCGCACCCTCGCCCAGGCCCTGATGGAGCCGACCCGCATCTATGTGAAGTCGGTGCTGCCGCTGATGAAGGCCGGGCTGGTCAAGGGCGCGGCGCACATCACGGGGGGCGGCCTGATCGAGAACCCCCAACGGGGAATCGCCGAAGGGCTGAAGCCGGTCTTCGACTGGGAGGCCTGGCCCCTGCCGCCGGTGTTCGCCTGGCTGGCCGAGGCCGGCGGCGTCGACGCCCACGAAATGCGCCGGACCTTCAACTGCGGCGTCGGCTTCATCCTGATCGTCGCCGCCGAGAACGCCGAACAGGTTCTGGCAAGCCTGCTCGAGGCCGGCGAGACCGCCTTCGTCTGCGGCCGGCTGGACCCCGCCTGATCCCGAAGGAGTTGCCCATGCGCGCACTGGCTCTTGCCCTGATCCTGACCCTCGGCGGGGCGGGCGTGGCCACCGCCCAGACGCCGGCAGCGGTGGAGCACCCATTCCTGCACGACCTGGCAACCCAGGTCCGGCCCGAGCGCATGCGCGCGGACATCCAGACCATGGTCGACTTCGGCACGCGCCACACGCTATCCGAGACCCGGTCCGAGACCCGCGGCATCGGCGCGGCGCGGCGCTGGGCGGCGCGGCGGTTCGAGGCCATCTCGGCCGACTGCGGCGGCTGCCTGGAGATCGTTACCCCGTCCGACATTGTCTCCAACCAGCGCATCACCACCCCGACCGAGGTCGTCAACGTGGTCGCGATCCAGCGCGGCACGGGCGACCCGAACCGGGTCATCATCATCTCGGGCCACCTGGACTCGCGTGTCAGCGACGTGATGGACTTCACCTCCGACGCCCCGGGCGCCAACGATGACGCCTCGGGCGTGGCGACGGTTTTCGAGGCGGCGCGGGTGCTGAGCGGCCACCGGTTCGAGGCCACCATCGTCTATGCCGTCCTGTCGGGCGAGGAGCAGGGCCTGTTCGGCGGGCGCATCCTCGCCGACTACGCCAGGGCACAGGGCTGGTTCGTTGCCGCCAATCTGAACAACGACATCGTCGGCAATTCGGAGGGCCAGTCGGGGGTGCGCGACACCACCCGGGTGCGGGTCTTCGCCGAGGGCACCCGGACGGTCGAGACCGAGCAACAGGCAAGTCAACGTCGCTACAATGGGGGCGAAGTGGACTCCCCGTCGCGCAACCTCGCGCGGTTCATCGACGGCATCGCCGACCGCTACCTGACCAATTTCGACGTCGAGATGATCTACCGCACCGACCGCTACGGCCGAGGCGGCGACCAGGTCGAGATGCTGCGCGCCGGCTTCCCGGCCGTGCGCGTGTCGGAAGGCGCGGAGAACTACGACCGCCAGCACCAGGATCTGCGGGTCGAGGACGGCGTCCACTATGGCGACGTCATCGAGGGCGTGGATTTCGACTATCT
>CAMCIP010000257.1 GCA_945874855.1 Brevundimonas vancanneytii | reverse complement strand
GAGGCGGTGCTGGAGGCCAACATCCTCGACCTGATCGGCGGCGCCACGCCCCGCGCCATCCGCGAACACCTCGGCCTGAACAGGCCCATCTACGCCCGCACCGCGGCCTACGGCCACTTCGGCCGCACGCCGGACGCGGACGGTGGCTTCAGCTGGGAAAAGACCGATCTGGTCGAGAAGCTGAAGGCGCTGGCCTGATCGCGATTTTCCCTCCCCTTCAGGGGAGGGACGGCGGCGCGGCCGCCAGGGTGGGGCAGGTTCGAACATTCCCCACCCGGATCGCTGCGCGATCCTCCCTCCCCTGAAGGGGAGGGAAAGGCTATAGCCCGCCCCCATGCCGGACGCCCCCGCCCACCCCCCCCTCCGCTCCTTCGGCCGCATCAAGTCGCGCGCCGTGAAGCCGCGGCAGGCGGCGCTGTTCGACACCCTGTTGCCGTCGATCCGCCTGCCCGACCCGGCGGCCGGGCCGATCGACCCGGCCGCCCTGATGCCGGACGCCAAAGAGGTCTGGCTGGAGATCGGCTTCGGCGGGGGCGAGCATCTGGCGGCCCAGGCGGCGCGGAACCCCCGGGCGCTGATGATCGGCTGCGAGCCCTTCATCAACGGCGTGGCCTCGGCCCTGCGCCACGTCGAAGAGGGCGGGCTGACCAATGTGCGCCTGCACGCCGACGACGCCCGGGCGGTGGTCGCGGCCCTGCCCGACGCATCGCTGGACCGGGTCATGATCCTGTTCCCCGACCCCTGGCACAAGGCGCGGCACAACAAGCGCCGCCTGATCCAGCCGGACTTCGCCGCCGAACTGGCGCGGGTGCTGAAGCCGGGCGGGCGGCTGCGGTTCGTCACCGACTGGAAGGACTATGCCGACCAGGCGCTGGAGCGGCTCCTGAAGACGCCGGGCCTGACCTGGCTGGCGGAAGCGGCCGACGACTGGCGCACGGCGCCCGCCGACCATGTGGTCACCCGCTATGAGGAGAAGAAGCTGGGCGACTCGCCGCCCATCTTTCTCGAATTTCGGCGCGACTGAGATGGCGCCCGCCGGCGAATGCCGTCATCTCCGACGCCTGCAAGGGAGCGACCGATGACCTTTTCTCTCTACGACGCCTCCGCGCCCGCCTTTGCGCGGGGGCTGAACGTGCTGCTGGGCCTGCTGGACAAGGCCCGGGCCTCGGGTCTGTCCGAGGCCGAGCTGTGGGAGGCACGGCTGGCGCCGGACATGCGGCCCTTTCCCGACCGGATCCGCATGGCGGCCTTTTCGGCCCGCAGCTGCGTCGGGCGGCTGACCGGGGAACAGTGGCCGAAGACGGCTGACGACGAGGCGACGCTGGAGGCACTGGAGGAGACGGTGCGGCTGTCGCTGGCCTTCGTCGAGGCCGCCGACCCGGCCACCTTCGCGGGCGGCGAGACGCGGCGGATCGCGCTGCGCTTCCCGGGCGTGGAGCTGGATTTCGAAGGTGCCGGCTATCTGACCAGCTTCGCCCTGCCGAACTTCCAGTTCCACGTGGCCATGGCCTATGCTGTCCTGCGCCACCGCGGCGTCGAACTGGGCAAGCGCGACTATCTGGGCAAGCTGGCGCTGGTCTGAGCCGACGTCGATCAGGGGGCTGACAAGCGCCCCCGGCCGGTCTATAGGCCCCCTCACATCGTTAGACCGGCGTCCTAACGGCGCCGTTTGAAGCGGCGTCCGGGGCGGGCGCCGCTTTTGTTTTGGATCCCGCGCGCCTTGAAAGCGAAGACCGTCGAAGACCGCGCTCTGCTGGAGCTGATCGAGCCCGTGGCGGAGTCCATCGGCCTGTCGATCGTGCGCGTGCGGCTCATGGGCGGCACCCTGCGGCGGCGGCTGCAGGTGATGGCCGAGCGGCCCGGCGATCACGACATCGCGGTCGAGGAATGCGCCCGCCTGAGCCGGGCGATTTCCGAAGTGCTGGACGCCGCCGACCCCATTTCCGGCGAATATCTGCTGGAGGTGTCGTCGCCCGGTATCGACCGGCCGCTGACCCGGCTTGAGGATTTCGACACCTTCGAGGGCTTCGAGGCGCGGCTGGAGACCGACCGGATGGTCGAGGGCCGCAAACGCTTCAAGGGGCTGGTGGCCGGGGTCGAGGGCGAGAACGTCTGCATCGACCTGGAGGGCGAGGACGAGACTGCGCTTCTGCCCTTCGCCTGGCTGGTCGACGCCAAGCTGGTGCTGACCGACGAACTGCTGAAGGCGGGGGCCGCCAAACGCGCCGCCCGTCAAGAAACCGAAGAAGACTGAGGACCGAACCCATGGCCGTTGGCGTTTCCGCGAACCGACTTGAGCTGCTGACGATCGCCGATGCGGTCGCGCGCGAGAAGAACATCGACAGGGAGATCGTCATCGAGGCGATCGAGGAGGCGGTGCAGAAGGGGGCCAAGTCCCGCTACGGCGCACACCACGACATCCGCGCCAAGATGGACCCCAAGACGGGCGAAATGGCGCTGACCCGTCACGTCACCATCGTCGAGGACGACTGGCAGCCGGAAGACGAGCTGGAAGAATTCAACGATCACGCCCTGGTGCGTTTGAGCGACGCCTCCAAGCGCGATCCGGAGGCCTTCGTCGGCAAGGAATATATCGAGGACCTGCCGCCGTTCGAGTTCGGCCGGGTGCAGACCCAGATGGCCCGCCAGGTCGTCATGGGCAAGGTGCGCGACGCCGAGCGCGCCAACCAGTACGAGGAGTTCAAGGACCGCGTCGGCGAGATCGTCAACGGCACCGTCAAGCGCGTCGAATACGGCAACACCATCGTCGACCTGGGTCGGGGCGAGGGCATCATGCGCCGCAACGACTCCATCCCGCGCGAGGTGTTCAATATCGGCGACCGGATCCGCACCTACATCTATGACGTGCGCGCCGAGGCCAAGGGTCCGCAGGTCATGCTGAGCCGCGCCCACCCCGGCTTTATGGCCAAGCTGTTCGCCCAGGAAGTGCCCGAGGTCTATGACGGCGTGATCGAGATCCGCGCTGCCGCCCGCGACGCCGGTTCGCGCGCCAAGATGGCCGTGTTGTCCAACGACAGCTCGATCGACCCCGTCGGCGCCTGCGTCGGCATGCGCGGCTCGCGCGTCCAGGCGGTGGTGGCCGAACTGCAGGGCGAGAAGATCGACATCATCCAGTGGAACCCGGACGAGCCGACCTTCATCGTCAATGCGCTCGCGCCCGCCGAGGTCTCCAAGGTCGTGCTGGACGAAGAGGCTGACCGGGTCGAGGTCGTGGTGCCCGACGAGCAGCTGTCCCTGGCCATCGGCCGCCGCGGCCAGAACGTGCGTCTGGCCAGCCAGCTGACCGGCTGGCAGATCGACATCATCACCGAGAGCCAGGACTCCGAGCGCCGCCAGCGCGAGTTCGCCGAGCGGACCCAGCTGTTCCAGGAGGCGCTGGACGTCGACGAGGTCATCGCCCAGCTGCTGGTCACCGAAGGCTTCGCCACGGTCGAGGATCTGGC
>CAMCIP010000256.1 GCA_945874855.1 Brevundimonas vancanneytii | reverse complement strand
CAGGTCGCGATACAGGGCGGCGATGCCGGGCTTGTAGTCCGGGGCCGCGCCCGGCAGCTGACGCGTGCCCTCCGGGAAGATCAGGATCTGACGCCCCTCCGCCAGCCGCAGCCGGGCCAGCCGCACCATGTCCTTCAGCGCCTTCGCCCCTGCCGACCGGTCCACCGCGATCATGCGCGTCTTCCAGGCGAACCAGCCGAAGAAGGGCAGGGGCCGCAACTCCTGCTTCATCACGAAACAGGCGTCCTCCAGGAAGGTGAAGGGCGCGATCACATCCAGCATGCCCATATGTTTGCCCGCGATCAGGGCGGCCCCCGTCGGCCGGTGCTCCAGCCCGCGCACCTCGACCCGCACGCCTGCGATATGGCGCAGGCCGAACAGGACGAACGCGGCCCACAGCCTGGGCACCTCCCGCGCCACCCGGTGCGGCATCAGAAGCGCGGGCGACAGGCCGACCGCGAAGATCAGTATGGACAGGTAGAGCCACGCCACGAAGGCGAGCGATCGCACGGTCTGCATGGGGTCAGGTCGCCTTGCGCGCGGCCTCGGCGGCCTCCTGCACGGCGTCGGCGGAGCGGTCGCCCGACACCTTGCGCACCGCCTCGCGGAACAGGACGGCCAGGTATTTGGTGTATTCCAGCGTCATCCGCCGCGCCGTGACCGCCGCCCGCCACCAGCGCGAATCGTCCAGCGAGGGCGTCGAAATGGCGTGAGGCACCAGCTCCATCTCCGGCGCGGCGGTGCGGATCTCCACCAGGCTGCGCGGCATGTGATAGTCCGAGGTGACCACGATCAGCCGCCGATAGCCGCGCGACCGGGCCCAGGCGGCGATCTCCTCGGCATTGCCGCGGGTGTTCTCGGCCTCGAAGCCCAGATCGACGCAACAGTTGAACAGCCGCCGCGATCCGGGCGTGACCTCGCGCAGCTCCTCGCGGCGCACCTGGCGGTTGACGCCCGAGATCAGCAGCCGCCGGCCCTTGTCCTGCTCCAGCAGGCGCACGGCCACATTCACCCGCTCGGGCGAGGGGCCCGTCAGGGCCACAATGCCGTCGGCGCGGGCCGGTTCGTCGGCGGGCGTCAGGCCGCGCACCCGGTCGGCGAAGGCGAACAGCCCCACCAGCCAGACCAGCGCCACGATCGCCACGAGGGCCAGAAACTTCATGGGCGGAAGCCTAGCCGCGGCCCGGGTCCGCGCCAAGCGATTCACGCAGGGCCCGAAGGGCGGACAGGGTCGCCACCGCGGCGACGGCCGCCGGGACTGTCAGGGCCAGGGCCGGATCGCCCCAGCCCGGCGCCGGTCCCTGACCGGATGCGAGCAGGCGCCAGGCGATCGCCCCAAGGGCCGCGACCGTCGCGCCGACGCCCGCCGCCCCGACGAGGGACGGCAGAACGGCCTTCAGGGCCGTCCGCGTCGCAAGGCCGGGGTCAGCCCCCAGCTGGTGCAGCACGGTCAGGTCGCGCGCGCCGGCCGCCACCGCCGCCGCCGCCAGCGCCCAGGCCAGGGCCAGGGCCGCCGCGAGGGCGATCAGTGACAGCGCCGCCGCCGCCGCCCGCACGCCTGCCGCCGCCCGCCGCGCCTGATCGCGCCACACGGAATCGTCGTCGACCTCGGCGTCCAGCCCCGCCTCGGCCAGGGCGCGGCCCAGGCTGATCCGGCTGGCCGGCGCGGCGGCGTCCAGCTCGACCGTCACCAGCATGGGCAGGGGCACGTCCTCCAGCTCGACCTCCCCCGTCCAGGGCCGAACCAGGGCCTCGGCCGTGGCGCGGTCCAGGGCCTGGGTCTCCTCCACGCCCGCGACGCCCGCCAGCACCTCTGCGGCACGGGCCGCGGCGGCGGTGCCGGTCTCGTCGACCCGGGCCCGAACGATCACCGTCGCCTGGCGATCGACGGCCTCGACCCAGTTCGAGACCGCCCGGTCGGCGATCGCCGCGCCGATCACCGCCGTGGCCGCCAGCGCCGCCGCCGCCGCCAGAGCCACCAGGCCCGCGCGGCGGGTTGTGGCGAACACCACCGACGTCCCGCGAAACTCCTGCCAGCCCCTCATCGGGCCTCACCGTCCGGCCGCGTCAGGGTCAGCACCCGGGCCCCGGCCTTGCGCGCCCGCGCCGGGTCGCGCCCGGCCAGCACCACCGCGGCCTGGCCGCCGCCCAGGGCCGCCAGCAGCGTCAGAATCCGCTCCGCCAGGTCCGGCGCCAGATCCAGCAGGGGCTCGTCCATCAGGATCAGCTCGGGGCGAGGCGCCAGGGCCCGGGCCACGGCCAGGGCCTGGCGTCCGGCCGCGTCCAGCGTCCCGGCCGGACGGTCGGCCACGGCGCCCAGACCCAGCCATGTCAGCATCTCGGTCACATCGGCGCGGCGGTCGGCGGGCGACTCCCCGGCCAGCGCCAGCGGCAGGGCGGCGTTCTGAAACACCGTCAGCCGGTCGATCAGCTGCGCCGGCCGCTCCACGACCCCGATCCGCCGCCGCAGACGGGCCCGCTGCGCCGCGGTCGACGCCCACGGATCGGTGCCGAACAGCTCGACCTCCCCCGCGCCCGGCCGCCGGTCCAGGGCCAGGGTGCGCAACAGGGTCGTCTTTCCCGATCCGGGCCCGCCGGTAAGGAAGTGGAAAGAGCCACGCGGCAAGGTGAGTCCGACGAATCGTCCCGGCGTCGTTCCCCGCCCAGCCTCGACCGCCGCCCCCGCCACACGGGCGACGGGCGCGGCATCGGCCAGATCGGCGCGGCGGAGGGTTCTCGGCATGGATCCAGGGTTGGAACGGGGCGACGGCGCCCCTCGGGAGGCGGCCTTCGGGCCACGCAGTCAGCGATCATGATACTGACCTGCCCGTCGTGCGCCACCGGCTATTTCACCCCCGACGACGCGATCGGTGCGGGCGGCCGGACCGTACGCTGCCAGGCCTGCAAACACAGCTGGCGCGCCCTGCCCGAAGGCCCCCTCGATCTGACCGCCCAGGTGGCGCCGGCCCGCCCGGAACCCGCCCCCGAACCCGAGACCCTGGCCGAGACCCCGGCCCCCGAACTGCCCAAGGCCTATCGTGCCCGCGCCGAACAGGCCCGCCGCATCCGCCGCGCCGCCGCCCACGGTGTCGCCTGGGCCGGAACCGCGTGCGTGACCCTGGGCCTCCTGGGCGCGGCCTGGCTATTCCGGGCCGATGTGGTCGACGCCCTGCCCCGCACGGCCTCGGCCTATGCCGCGGTCGGCCTCGACGTGAATCCGGTCGGCCTCGATTTCGAGGCCGTCAGCGCCCGGGCCGCGCCCGAAGATCCGGGCAAGGTCGTCGTCTCCGGCGCCGTGCGCAATGTCCGCGAGGATGAGCGCGAGGTCCCGGTGATCCGTGTGGCCTTGCTGGACGCCGACGGCCACGAACTGGCCCACGACTATGTCCGGCTCGACGTGCCGCCGGTGCTGCCGGGCAAGGTCCAGGGCTTCGCCGTGCGCCTGCCCGATCCCGCCGGCCGGGCCGAGGGCGTGGGCG
>CAMCIP010000255.1 GCA_945874855.1 Brevundimonas vancanneytii | reverse complement strand
GGGCGAAGCGGGTGACGACGGCGGGCGCGTCAGGCGAGGAGGCGGGAGAGGTCATGGGGGAAGGGTCCATCGGGGCCGCCCTTATAGCGCCGCCTGCGTCCAAGCCCAGCCTGCGGGCGCGCATGCTTGCCTTCCTGCGCGATCAGGCGACGAACCAGGCCCTGCGCTGGCGACTGTGGGCCCCCGTGGCGTTCGGCGGGGGCTGCGCAACCTATTTCGCGCTGAAGGTCGAGCCTGAGGCCTGGCCCCTGGTTCTGGTGGCGCTGCTGGCCGCGGGCCTGTGGCTTTGGATGCGGCGCCTGCCGGTGGGACGGGCCGTAACCTGGCCGCTGATGCTGCTGGCCTTCTTCGCCCTGGGCACCGCCAACGCCAAATGGCGCAGCGACCGCGTCGCCGCCCCGATCGCCCCGGCCATGGCCGAGCCGGCGCGCATCACCGGCTGGGTCACCGACGTCGAGTCCCCCGGCGGCAGCGGCGGCGCGCGGGTCGTCATCGCCCCCGTACGGATCGCGGGGCTGGCCCCGGAGGCCGTGCCCATCCGCATCCGCGCCACACTGCCGGACGCCGAGCCCCTCGCGCCGGGTACGGCGGTCACCCTGTTCGCCCTGCTGAACCCGCCGCCGGCCCCCGCGTCGCCGGGGGCCTATGACTTCGGGCGCGTGGCCTGGTTCCAGCGCATGGGCGGGGTCGCCTTCGTTCTCGCCGAGCCCCGGCCGGCCGCCCTGGCTCCAGCGCCCTGGCGGCTGCGGCTGACCATGGGCATCAACGGCCTGAGGGTCGATCTGGCCCGTCGCATCGTCGACCGGCTGGGACCGCGCACCGGCGGCGTCGCCGCGGCCATGACCACCGGCGTCGAGGCCTGGCTGGACCCGGAGGAGGTCGAGCGGATGCGCGATTCCGGTCTGGCCCACATCCTGTCGATCTCGGGCCTGCACATGGCGGTGGTCGGCGGTTTCGCCTTCTTCGCCGCGCGGCTGGTCATCGCCCTGATCCCGCCGCTGGCGCTCCGGATCAACGGCAAGAAGGCGGCGGCCTGGACCGGGCTGGTCGCCGTGGGGGTCTATCTGGTGGTCTCAGGGGCCCCGCCGCCGGCGGTGCGGGCGGCGGTGACGGCGGCCATCGCCTTCCTGGCCATCCTGCTGGACCGGCCCGCCATCACCATGCACGGCCTCGCCGTCGCCGCCCTGATCGTGCTGGCAGTCCAGCCCGAGGCCATCGTGACCCCGGGCTTCCAGATGTCCTTCGCCGCCACGGCCGCCCTGGTGGCCCTTGTGGAGGCCTGGCCGCGCCGGCCGCGCGAGATCCAGACGCCTGCCGCCATCCTGGTCGTCCAGCGCACCGGCCAGTGGATCGCGGCGGCGGCCCTGGCCAGTCTTGTGGCGGGGGCGGCGACGGCCCCCTTCGCCATGCAGCATTTCAACCGCGCGGCCATGTACGGCCTGCTGTCCAACATGACGGTCGCGCCCATATCCGACTTCGTGATCATGCCGGCGCTGGCGCTCGGGGCCCTGCTGGAGCCGTTGGGGCTGGGCGGTCCGTTCCTCGGACTGGCGGGGCTGGGGATCGAGGCCATGCTGGCGGTCGGGGCCTGGACCGCTGGACTGCCGGGCGCGGTGCGGACCTGGGCCAGCGCGCCGGGCGCGGCCCTGCCGATCGCCTTCCTCGGCGTGATGATCTGCTGCCTGGTGCGCGGGCCGTTGAGGTGGATCGGCCTGCCGATGGCCTGCGCCGTCATGCTCTGGCCCCGGGCCCCGACGCCGGACGTCTGGATCGGCGATGGAGGCACCAAGGCGGCGACGGTCGTCGATGGACTCGCGACCCTTGTGCGCGGCGCCGAGGACGACTTCGGCGTCGAGGTGTGGAGCCGACGGCGCGGGCTGGTCGTGGAGCCACGCGCCGCGGAGAGCTGGACCTGCGGGCGGACGGATTGCCGCCCGGACGCCGAGGCGGTGGGACCGGCCCTGTTCTGGGGGCGACGTGGCCCCACGGCCGAGTGGCTGGCCGAGGCGTGCGCCACGGCGGAGATCGTAGCTTTGCGGAAGACGGTGGAGGCGCTGCCGTCGCAGTGCGCGTCTCGGCTGGTTCTGGACGGGCGTGATTTCGCCCGGCGCGGCGCGGTGGAGCTTTGGCGCGACGGCTCAGGATGGCGGGCCCTGTGGGTCGCGGACCTGCGCGGCGAGCGGCCGTGGGCGCGGTACGGGGAGGGGGAGTGACCCTCTCCAGCGTCAGTGATACCGGCGGATCAGCCCCACCAGCTTGCCCTGCACCTCGACCTGGTCGGGGCCGAAGATGCGGGTCTCATAGTTGCGGTTGGCGGGCTCCAGGGCGATCGAGGCACCCTTCTTGCGCAGGCGCTTGAGGGTGGCCTCCTCGCCCTCGACCAGGGCCACGACGATGTCGCCCGAGGTGGCCGTGTCCGACGATTTGATGATGACCAGGTCGCCGTTCAGGATCCCGGCCTCGATCATGGAGTCGCCCTCGATCTCCAGCAGATAGTGTTCGCCGGCCCCCAGCATGGCCTCGGGCACCGGATAGCGGGCGGTCTCGTGCTCGATCGCGGCGATGGGCGTGCCGGCGGCGATCTTGCCCATCAGCGACAGTTCGCGCGTGTCGTTGGCGGCTTCAGCCACGATCGGCCGGCCGCCGCCCTGCACCACCTCGGGCTTGAAGCCCCGGCGCCCCGGCGCGGCCTGATCCGGCATCTTGACCACCTCCAGCGCGCGGGCCCGGTGCGCCAGCCGCCGGATGAAGCCCCGCTCCTCCAGCGCCGTGATCAGCCTGTGGATGCCCGACTTGGACGCCAGATCCAGCGCCTCCTTCATCTCGTCGAACGAGGGAGACACGCCGGTCTCCTTGATCCGCTCGTGGATGAACATCAGGAGTTCGTGCTGCTTCTTGGTGAGCATGGCGTCGAATCTTTCAGGAACAAGCCGTGAACCGATGTCGATGTTCTGTAAGTGTTCTTGCCTAATGTCAACTTAACGGAAAAGCGGTCGCCGGAACGCTTTTCCCTCCCCTTCAGCGGAGGGATGTCGCCGCGCAGCGACCACCGGGTGGGGGATTTTGCAGACATGCCCCACCCGGCCGCTTCGCGTCCTGCCCTCCCCTGAAGGGGAGGGAAATCTAGAGGCGCATCAACTCCCGCGTCGCCGCCTCCACATCCTCCCGCCGCATCAGGCTCTCGCCCACCAGCACGGCCTGCGCATGCGCGGCGGCCACTCGCGCCACGTCGTCCGGGGTGAAGATCCCGCTCTCGGCGACCAGCAGGGCGTGTACCGGGCTGAGCAGGGCCAGTTCCTCGACGCGGGCGAGGTCGACGTCGAAGGTGCGCAGGCTGCGGGCATTGATCCCGACCAGGGCCGTCTCGCGGTCCTGAACCAGCCGGCAGGCGCGGGCCATCTCGGCCTCGTCGTGGGTCTCGATCAGGGCGTCCATGCCGAACCGGTCCGCCTCGGCCAGCAGGTCGGCGGCCAGGGCGTCGTCGATCATGGCCAGGATGATCAGGATGGCGTCG
>CAMCIP010000254.1 GCA_945874855.1 Brevundimonas vancanneytii | reverse complement strand
GCTATAGCGAAGCCGTCCGTACCCGCCAAATCGCCCGGGGTCACTTCGCGTTGCGGGTTGCAACGCTGCGGGCTAGACCCGGTCGGCCGCACGGTGCGGCCGAGGACAGTGAGTCGTGCAGAGTTCAGGACCGGCGGGCGGCGTCGTGCCCGCGGCCTTTCTGGATCGGGACGGCGTCCTGATTGAGGACGTCGGCTATCCCCATCGCGAGGACCAGCTGCGCTTCCTGCCGGGCGCCGCCGATGCCGTGCGCCGGCTGAACGGCCTCGGCTATATGTGCGTGATCGTGACCAACCAGTCCGGGGTCGCGCGCGGCATGTTCAGCCTGGCGCAGATGGAGGCCTTCAACGCCCTGATCGTGCGCCGCCTGGCGGCCCGGGGCGGGATCATCGGCGCCGTCTACGCCTGTCCGTACCATGCCGAGGCCGTGGACGAGCGGTGGCGACATCCTGACCATCCGGACCGCAAGCCCAACCCCGGCATGATCCTGCGCGCCATCGCCGAACATCGGATCGACCAGACCCGCTCCTTCCTGATCGGCGACCAGCCTTCGGACCTCGAGGCCGCGCGCCGCGGCGGCATCCCCGGCTTTCGCTTCGACGGCGGCGACCTCGACGCCTTTGTCCGCGACCTTTTCGGAACCTGACGACCGCGCTTCGCCCCTCGATTTCGCCGCGTGATGAATTTAGGCTGACGCCATGACCCAGGCCTCCTTCGTCGACCGTCGCTTCACCAGTTTCGACGGCCTTGATCTCCATGCCCGCGACCATGCGCCGGGGGCGGGACCGGCGAAGCTGCCGGTGATCGCCATCCATGGTCTGACGCGCAACTCTGCCGACTTCGGCGCCATCGCACCGGAGCTGGCGCGGGCCGGTCGGCGGGTGCTGGCGGTGGACGTGCGCGGCCGCGGCCGCTCGGACCGGGCCCCGGACCCCATGACCTATCAGCCGGCGGTCTATGCGAAGGACGTGCTGGCCCTGATGGAGCAGGCGGGGATCGAGCGCGCCGTCTTCCTCGGCACCTCCATGGGCGGGCTGATCACCATGGCCCTGGCGGCCATCCGGTCCCGGGCCATCGCTGCGGCCATCATCAACGACGTGGGCCCCGAGGTGGCGAAGGAAGGCCTGGCTCGCATCGCCGCCTATGCCGGCCAGCCGGTCGACACCCCGACCTGGGCCGACGCCGCCGCCTATGCCCGGCGCAACAATGCCGTCGCCCTGCCGCACTACTCCGACGCGGACTGGGACGCCTTCGCCCGCCGCACCTTCCGTGAGGGCCCCGACGGGGCCCCGATCCTCGACTACGATCCCGACATCGCCGTGCCGATCAAGGCCATGGGGGCCAAGGGGCTGGTCCCCAATCTCTGGCCCATGTTCGGGCGGCTGGCCAAGGGCCGGCCCACCCTGCTGATCCGCGGCGCGACCTCGGACCTGCTCAGCCCCGAGATCGCGGCGAAGATGCGCCGGCGCGCCCCGACCATGGCCTATGCCGAAGTGCCCGGCGTCGGCCACGCGCCCATGCTGGACGAACCCGAGGCCAAGGCGGCGATCTTCGAGTTTCTGTCCGAGGTGCCTTGAGGCGGCGGCCTACTGGCTGCTGCCTGCGGCCTCATCTTCCGGCACATTCGCCTCCAGCTCGTCCAGCCAGACCCGCGCCGACGCGTCCGACGGCGCGCGCCAGTCGCCGCGCGGCGACAACGAACCCCCCGTCACCACCTTCGGCCCATTGGGCAGGGCCGAGCGCTTGAACTGGCTGGTCTGGAAGAAGCGGACCAGGAATTTGCGCAGCCAGTGTTTGATCGTCGCCAGGTCGTAGGCGACCTTCTCGTCGTCCGGCGTGCCGGCGGGCCAGTGACCGGTCGCGGGGTCCTTCCACGCCTGCCAGGCCAGGAAGGCGACCTTGGACGGGGTGAAGCCGTAGCGGCTGATGTGGAACAGGAAGAAGTCGTTCAGGGCATAGGGGCCGACGGTCTCTTCCGTCGACTGGATCTTCCCGTCCCTGGCCGGCACCAGTTCGGGCGAGATTTCGGTGTCCAGAATGGCCCGCAGGGTCGGCGTCGCCGCCTCGCCCACAAGGCCCTTGTCGGCGACCCAGCGGATCAGGTGGCGGATCAGGGTCTTGGGAACGCCTGAGTTGACGCCGTAATGGCTCATGTGGTCGCCCACGCCATAGGTGGCCCAGCCCAGCGCCAGTTCCGACAGGTCGCCGGTCCCGACCACGAAGCCGCCGTGCAGATTGGCCAGCCGGAACAGATAGTCCGTCCGCAGCCCCGCCTGCACATTCTCATAGGTGACGTCGTGCACCGCCTGCCCGTCGGCGGCGGGGTGGCCGATCTCCTTCAGCATCAGTTCGGCAGTCGGGCGGATGTCGAGTTCCCCGGCCGTCACCCCCAGCGCCCGCATCAGCGCCCAGGCGTTGGCCCGGGTGCCGTCCGAGGTGGCGAAGCCCGGCAGGGTCCAGGCCCGGATGCCCGTCCTCGGCAGCCCCAGCCGGTCGAAGGCGCGGCAGCAGACCAGCAGGGCCTGGGTCGAATCCAGCCCGCCCGAGACGCCGATCACCACGCACTGAGATCCGGTCGACTTCAGCCGCCGCATCAGGCCCTGCACCTGGATGTTGAAGGCCTCGAAACAGTCCTGATCCAGCCGGGCCGGGTCGTCGGGCACGAAGGGGAAGCGGTCCAGCGGGCGGCGGAGGTCGGCGGGGAGGGACGTCGCCTCCCGTGTTCGGAACCCGAGGCGGATGAAGCCGTCCTCGTCCGCTTCGCCGCGGGCGCAGTCGGCGAAGGTGCCGGTGCGCAGCCGTTCCAGCCCGATGCGGTCCAGATCGACGTCGGCCGTGGTCAGGTGGCCCTCCATCGAGAACCGGTCCCCCGACGCCAGACGCTGGCCGAGCTCGTGCGCCATGGCCTGCCCGTCCCAGGCCAGGTCGGTGGTGCTCTCGCCCCAGCCGGAGGCCGCGAAGACATAGGCGGCCACCGCCCGCGTCGACTGGCTGGCGCACAGCAGGGCCCGCTCGTCAGCCTTGCCGATGACGACGTTCGATGCCGACAGGTTCAGCAGCAGGCGGGCGCCCGCCAGGGCCTGGCGCGTCGACGGGGGCAGTGGGGCCCAGAAATCCTCGCAGATCTCCACGCCGAAGACCAAGCCTGGCCGGGCATCGGCCTCAAACAGCAGCCGCGTCCCGATCCAGCTGTCACGGCCACCGATGCGGATCGTCTCGGCGCCGATGTCGTCGCCGGACGCGAACCAGCGCTTTTCATAGTATTCCCGATAATTGGGCAGATAGGTCTTGGGCACAGCGCCCACCACATCCCCGTCCGCGAGGACGACGCCGCAATTCAGAAGCCGGTCTCCATGGCGCAGCGGCGCGCCGGCAACGGCCACCAGGCCGGCCGTGCGGGTCGCCTCGGCCACCCGCACGATCTGCCGCTCCACCTCATCCAGCAGCGCCGCCTGCATGTGCAGGTCGTCGATCGCATAGCCGCTGAGGCTCAGCTCCGGAAAGACGATCAGGTCCACGCCTTCGGCCGCCGCCTGCGCGATCAGGCGGATGTG
>CAMCIP010000253.1 GCA_945874855.1 Brevundimonas vancanneytii | reverse complement strand
CCCGGGCGTCGGCTTCCGTCAGGCGATAGGTCCCGGCCGTCGCGCCCCGCTCCCAGGCATAGCCGGGCAGGTGGTTGATCTCGTCGACCCCCGCGGCCACCGCGACCCGGAAATCCGCCGCCGTCTCGACATGGGCCGAGACCCGCAGGCCCCGGGCATGGGCGGCCGCCACGATCGCCGGCGCCAGGGTCGGGTCCAGTCCCTTCAGCCCGTAGAAGGCCGCGTCATGGGCCCGGGCGTCGTGGTGCTCGGAGCCCAGCAGATAGATCTTCAGGAAGTCGGCGCCCTGGCCCTGCAGCGCCGTCACCACGCCGTCGATCTGACCCGCGGACGTCACCAGGTTGAAGGCGTCGCCCTCGAAGCTCTCGCCCGGCCGCGCCGCGCCGTAATAGCCCGACAGCATGCCGTACAGCCGGATCGGGTGACCGCCCGGGGCGGTGATCCCGCCCATGGAGAAGACCGCGTCCACCGTGTCCGGCCGGTTGACCAGGGCCCGCCCGCCGGGGGTCGCCGTGGCGCGGGAGTTGGGGTTCTTCACATAGAGGATGCCGGCCTCCAGATAGGCGTCCGACACGGCCCGGGCATTGGCCGCGTCCTCCAGATTGTGGTTGTGCGCCTCGGCGAAGGGCGGGGTGATCCAGGCCCCGCCCAGGTCGACGGTGCGCGTCGCCGGGCGGCCGGGATCGGCCACGAACCGCCCCGCCGCCACGAACCTCGTCCCGGGCTGGAAGCCCTCGGGCGTCCACCACAGGGCGTTGTCGTACCGCACCACCTCGGCCCCGGGCCGCGCGACCGTGGCGGGATCCAGGGTGGCGCAGGCCCCCGGCAGGACCGCGGCGGCGGCGGCCAGCAGGCCGATCAGACGGCGTCGGTTCATGGCCCTTCTCCCCCCCGGCGCCGGGTCTCAGCGCCCGTCGCCGTAGAACATGCGCTCGGTCAGGACCGCGCCGGCCTCGGTCACCGTGAACCGGTGCTGGGCGAAGGTCGGCATGCCCGTCATCGGACCGGTGCCGTTCGAGAAGGCCCAGCCGTCCAGCGGGCCCATGGCCCCCATGTCGAACTGCCCGTTGTCGTTGATGTCGTGCATGACCATGACCGCATAGTCACCGGGCGGCACGTCGGTGAAGCTCAGGACCACCTCGCCCGCCTTGTCGCCGGGGGCCTGGGCCGTCTGCAGCGGGGCGGCGCGAAAGAACTGGGCCTCGGTGTTGACCGAGGCGACGATCCGGCCGCCGCGCGCCTCGACGTCGGTCAGGGTCAGGACCACGTCCTGGGCGGCGGCGGGCACGGGGGCCAGGATCAGGGCGACGGCGGCGAGAAGAGGAAGGCGCATGGGATGTCTCCGGGTTTATGTGAAGCACTTTGCGTTGCAAAGCACTTGGAGTCAACCCCGCCTCTGCCTGTCGTGCCGCGGGGGTGAGGGGATCAGCCCCGCAGGGCTCCGGTCAGCGCGTCGTGCATGGGGGTGGGACGGCCTTCGGCATCGAACAGCAAGGGGCTGTCGCCCGAGCCGGCGCGGGCGTCGCGGTTCAGCCAGCTGTCGGGATCGCGCGCGCCCCAGACGGTGAAGGCGAACCGCTGGCGTTCCGGCAGGGCCAGGAAGGCCGCGACCAGTTCGGCCACCCGTCCCGCCTGCTGGGCCCGCTTCTGGCCATCAGTGCGCAGATCGACCCGCCGGTCCGACGCCAGGCTGGCGTCCAGCTCCGACACATGGATGGCCAGGCCGAACTGCGCCGCCTCGCGGAAGAAGGCGGTGATCTGGCCGTCCGGGATCTCCACGTCGAGATGGCTCTGGGTGCCGATGCCATGCAGGGGCGTCCCGGCCTTCAGCAGGGTCTCCACCAGTTTCAGAAAGGTCGCGCCCTTCCGCGGCAGGTTTTCCAGATTGTAGTCGTTGAGGAACAGCACCGCCTTCGGGTCCGCCGCATGCGCCCCGTCGAAGGCGCGACGGATATGGTCGACCTCGCCCAGGGCCTGCGACCAGTGATGGCTGCGCAGGCCGTCGCCGTCCTCGGCCACCGCCTCATTGACCACATCCCAGCTGACCGCCCGCCCGCGGTACCGGCCCGCGACCTCGCGCACATAGCGGTCGTACTCCCGGCCGAAGGTTGCGCGGTCCAGCCCGGCGAAGGGCTCGGCCCCTTGCGAGTACCAGACCAGGGCGTGGCCGTGCAGGCGCATCCCGCGGTCGCGCGCGAAGTCGGCGCAGGCGTCGGCCCGGGCGAAGTCCAGCGACCGGTCGGGCCGCAGGATCGCCTCCATCTTCATCTCCCACTCGGGGGTGAACTGGTCGAAATGCCGATCGACCAGGGCGCGCCAGCCGGCGTCCGCGAACTGGCCGGTCATGCCGCACACGCCCATGGGAAAGGCCGCCAGATCCTTCAGCGGCCCCACGTCGGTGCCGGGCGGCGACGGCGCGGCGGCGCAGGCGGCCAGGGCGAGGGGGGCGGCGAGGAGGGCGCGGCGGGTCGGCGCCACGGGGGTCAGCTCGCCCGGCGCCTCAGCCCCAGTTCGTCATAGCGGGCCGTTTCGCGGCGGCCGGCGGCGATCAGGGCGTTGAGGCGGGTGGTCTCGGCCACGTGCTCGAACTTCTTCAGCTCCTCGAAGGCCGAGGTCAGGGCGTCACGGGCGCCGGCCTCCTCGGCGTCCAGCTCGGCCACGTTGGCTTCGGCCACCGCGCGGCGCACCTTCCAGCCCGACATATAGGCGTCCAGCAGCAGCCGGGCCTCGGCATCGGCGCGGGCCCGCTCCTGCTCCACCTCGACCTCGGCGCTCAGCACCGCCAGGCGCATCTCGGCCGAGGCGCGGCGCGCCGTGATCTCGGCCAGACGCTTCTGCAGCGTCTCGACCTCATAGTTGGAAATCCGGATCAGCGACTGAGCCCAGGCGGTCATGTGGTCACCATGTGGGGACGGGGGTTAACAAGGGGTAAGGTTTTGGGGTCTAGGTTCTGGGGACGAGGCGGTTTCGCAGGGCCGTGAGCATTCGACCGACCTCCGAGGCGAGTTCGAGGACCGCGTCGCAACGCTCGGCCTCGGCCAGTTCAAGGCGCTTTGCCAGCAGCACGAACGTTTCGACTTCGGACAGCGAACCTCGCGCGATACTGATGAAGTGGGCGTAATCCTTCCTTGTCCCACGTCCGTGTCCTTCGGCGATGTTCGCTGGCACCGATGCGGCAGCGCGGATGATCTGCGACGCCATCCGAAACTCTTCCTGCTTCGGCATGCGCCGGGTCAGCCGATAGGCTTCCACAGCCAGGGACATCGACTTCTGCCAGACGACGAGATCGCGATAGGAACGCACCGTCATCGCGGCTTCCCCTAGAACCTGGAACCTGGAACCTCGACCCTCATTCCCGCATCATCCCCTGGTTCAGAATTTCCTCCAGGCGGGCGAACGAGTCCGCCAACCGCGTGGCGTCGTCCTTGTCCTGCCCGAGGAACGCCTCCAGCGCGGGGTTCAGGGCGATGGCCCGGTCCACGATCGGATCGGCCCCCGCGCGATAGGCCCCGATCCGGATCAGCTCCTCCATGTCGGCATAGGCGCTGAGCGACTGGCG
>CAMCIP010000252.1 GCA_945874855.1 Brevundimonas vancanneytii | reverse complement strand
GTTCTCGTCCTGGCTCTCGTTCAGGGGGATGCGGATGGCGCGGTCCGGCGCGATCATCGCCTGGGACAGCAGGCCCGTCGCCTTGCCCTTGATGTTGAAGTATTTCTGCTCCTCGAAGGCGAAGACGTCGCCATAGAAGCCTGACCAGGTCCGCATCTCGCCGCGCCGGACGTTGTGGGTCAGGTGATCGAGGCAATACAGGCCGACAGAGTTCTTGCGCTCGGCCTCCTCCCAGCCCTCGATCTCGTCCCAGCCGTCATACAGCGAGCCCGCCTCGCCATAGGCATCGATGATGTAGAGCAGCGAGCCGCCGATGCCCTGCAGCACATGGGCATAGCCGCCGCCCAGGGCGCCGCCCCCATGCCCCTCGGCGGGTTTCGCCCCACGCGCCACCGCGCCCTCGAAGGCCGATTTCGCGTCCCGCACCCGGAAGGCCATGCCGTTGGCCGAGGGGCCGTGGTCGGCGGCGAAGGCGGCGGCCTGCCCGGCCGGCGACCGGTGCACCAGCAGGGTGATGTCGCCCTGCTTCAGCCGGACCACGTCATTGGCCGGGTTCACATGGGTCGGGGTGAAGCCCATCAGCTCCAGCCGGGCGATCATGGCGGCCGGGTCCGGGCCCGTGAACTCGACGAATTCAAAGCCGTCGACGCCCAGGGGATTCTCCCGGTCGATCGACTTGGCGGTGAGGGCGGCGGCGTCGTCCATGGGCGCGTCTCCTTGCGGTGCGGCTCGCGATTTCGCGGCGGAACCTAGTCGCCCGGCGCCGGTTCGCCAACCCGCGGCACAGCCATGTGATCGATCGCGGTTCCGGTCTCTGGCCAGCCGCCGCGCCATGGGCTAACCGGCCCTGCCCCCGACGACGGAACGCCCATGACCGACCAGTCCCCGCATCGCGACGACCACGGCCAGGGCTTCATCGCCCTGGTCCAGAGCCTCGCCGACGCCTCCGGACCCGAGGGCCTGACCCTGCGACAGATCCGCGACCGCCTGGACGAGCGGGCCTATGGCCTGATGATCCTGATCCTGGCCATCCCCTGCCTCGTGCCGGCCCTCTATGGCGTGCCCCAGATCGTCGGCATCCCCATCCTGCTGCTGGCGGGCCAGATGCTGGTCGGTCGCCCGGAACCCTGGCTGCCCGAGGCGGCCCTGAAGCGTACCGTGTCCAAGGCCATGCTGGACCGGATGGCCGATTTCGCCGTCAAGCGCATGGGCTGGTTCGAGCGGCTGTCGCGACCCCGGCTGCGCCTCTTCGCCGAGGGCTGGGCCGAGCGGGCGGCGGCGGGCTTCATGATCCTGGCCACGGCCACCATCGTCCTGCCCATGACCAACACCGTGCCCTCGGTCGCCCTGGCCCTGATGGCCGTCGGCCTGATCCAGCGCGACGGCCTCTTCGTGGCGGGCGGGGCGGCGGTCGCTGTGGGCTGGGCTTCGGCCATCGCCACCGTGGCCATCGGCTTCTTCGTCGGGGCCGGCTGGGCCGTCAGCCTGATGGCGCGCTTCACCGGTTGAGTCTCATCGACGCCGGGCCCGGCCCCGGCTATGGATCGTCGGAATGATCGGCCTCTACAGACTCCTGACCCGCTGGTGGTCCGCCTTCGCCCTGGCCGCCTCGCTCGCCCTGCTGGGCGCGGCGCATGCGTTCGAGCGTTTCGGCGGCCTGGCCCCGTGCAACCTCTGCCTCAAGCAGCGCGAGGTCTATTGGGGCGCCGTCGCCGTGGCCCTGATCGCCACCCTGTGGGCCGTGATCAGCCGGGCCAGCCGGGGCACGCCGCGCGTCGCCTCCTTTCTGCTGTTCGCCATCTTCGCCACCGGCATGATCACGGCCGGCTTCCATGCGGGCGGCGAGATGCAGCTGTGGGTCCTGCCGGCGGCCTGCTCCGGCGGCGGCGGCGAGATCGATCTGGAAGCCCTGGCCGCCCTGGCCCTGGGCACGGGCGAGGCCCCGCGCCCGGTCATGTGCGACGCGGTGACGTGGCGCTTCGCCGGCCTGTCCATGGCAGGGTGGAACACCCTGATTTCCGGCGGTATGGCCCTGTTCAGCCTGCTGGCCGCCAAACGCCCCAAGGACGCCCGTGCCCCCAGAAGCTGACCCGGCAGCAGAGACCCACAGGACGCCGCTGCCCCGGCCCGGCCCCGGCGAACCGCACCGCCGCCTCGCGGAAATCCTGCGCGTCGACCATGCCGGGGAATATGGCGCGGTCCACATCTACCGGGCCCAGCGCGCCGTCTTCGCGGCCCGCCGCGGCCGGGACGCCATCGCCGCCGACCTGACGGAGATGGAGGCGCACGAACAGGTTCACCTGTCGCGTTTCGAGGCCCTGCTGACCGGGCATCGCGTGGCCCCCACCGCCCTGTTGCCGCTCTGGCGCCTGGCCGCGGGCGCGCTCGGCGCCGGCACCGCCCTGATGGGCGAGAAGGCCGCTCACGCCTGCACCGAGGCGGTCGAGAGCGTGATCGAGAAACACTATGCCGCCCAGATCGCCGAACTGGCCGACCGCGACCCTGACCTGGCCGCGGAGCTGACGCAGTTCCGCGCCGACGAACTGGCCCACCATGACTACGCCGTCGACCACGGCAGCCGAGAGGCCCCCGCCCACCGCCTCCTCTCGGAAGTCATCAAGGCCGGCTGCCGCGTGGCGATCAAGGTGACGGAGCGGGTGTAGGGGCGGTCGCCCCCGCACCCCCGCCCATCGGCCCCTCCCGCTTCGGGGCCAGCCCTGTCAGGGATGCCCGGGGCTCGATCCCTGGGTCTTCCCGCTGGTCCGCATCCAGGAATACAGCATGGAGCCCGCGATCAGGGCCACGGTCGCGATCAGCGACCATTGCGGCTCCAGATAGGGCACCAGGGCGGTGCCGGTCGCGTCCTTCCAGCCCTTGTAGAGGCCGAAGTTCCAGATGATCTTGACCCCGATCAGCACCAGCACCAGCGACAGCCCGTACTTCAGGTATTTGAAGCGCGCGACGGCCTCCGCGAGCATGAAATACATCGATCGCAGGCCCAGGATCGCGAAGATGTTGGAGGTGTAGACGATGAAGGGGTCCTTGGTGACGGCGAAGATCGCCGGCACGGAATCGATGGCGAAGATCACGTCCACGACCTCGACCATGACCAGGGCCAGGAACAGGGGAGTGGCGAACAGGACCAGCCGGCCGGACCCCTTGGGATCGGGCTTTTTGACGAAGAAGTTGTGGTTCTCGATCGTGTCGGTGATCCGCATCCGCTTGCGCAGGAATTTCAGGACGGGGTTCTTGTTCAGATCCATCTCGTGATCACCGCCGGCGATCATCTTCCAGCCGGTGAAGATCAGGAAGGCGGCGAAGAGGAAGAGCACCCAGGTGAACTCGTTGACGATCGCCGCGCCCATCGAAATGAAGATCGCCCGGAACACGATCGCCCCCATGATCCCCCAGAACAGCACGCGGTGCTGATACTCGCGGGGCACCGCGAAGAAGGTGAAGATCATGCCGATGACGAAGATGTTGTCGAAGGCCAGCGCCGTCTCGAGCAGGTAGCCGGTGAAATACTGCAGCACCGCCTGCTGGTTCAGGTTCTCCGCGCTCATGTAGTAGCGGGGATCGGG
>CAMCIP010000251.1 GCA_945874855.1 Brevundimonas vancanneytii | reverse complement strand
GGCGGCATGGCCCGGGCCATCGAGGCCGGCGTGCCCAAGCTGCGCATCGAGGAGGCGGCGGCCCGCACCCAGGCGCGGATCGACACCGGCCAGCAGACGGTCGTCGGCGTCAACCGCTACCTCTCCGACCAGATCGACGACATCCCGGTGCTCAAGGTCGAAAATGCCGCGGTGCTTGCGGCCCAGCTGGAAAAGCTGAAGCGGCTGCGCGCCGACCGGGACCCCGCGGCGACGCAAGTGGCTCTGGCCGCCCTCACGTCCGGGGCGCGCGGGGACGACAATCTGCTGGGCCTGGCCGTCGACGCCGCGCGCGCCAAGGCGACGGTCGGAGAGATCTCCGACGCGCTGGAGGCCGCCTTCGGCCGGCATGTGGCGACGGTGCAGACCGTGTCGGGCGTCTATGCCCGCGAGGCCGGCGCCGATTCGCGCTTCAGTCGTGCGCGGGAGATGGTCGCCGCCTTCGTCGAGAACGACGGCGGCCCGCCGCGTATCCTGATCGCCAAACTGGGCCAGGACGGCCACGATCGCGGGCAGAAGGTGGTCGCGACCGCCTATGGCGACCTCGGCATCGAGGCCACGGCGGGGTCCCTGTTCCAGACCCCCGAAGAGGCCGCGCGCGAGGCGGTGGCGCGCAACGTCCATGCCGTCGGCGCCTCGTCGCTGGCGGCGGGGCATCTGACCCTGGCCCCCGCGCTGCTGGCGGAGCTGAAGAAGCTGGGGCGTGAGGACATCATGGTCGTGGTCGGCGGCGTGATCCCGCCTGCTGACGTCCAGACCCTGCTCGATGCCGGCGTCGCCGCCGTCTATCCGCCCGGATCGGTCATCGCCGACACGGCCGTCGACCTGATCGACCGGCTGAACGCCCGCCTGGGCTATGCCCAGCCGCGGCCGCCATCCTGAGCCGGCTCAGGGCCTCTGGCGTGGGGGCAGGGCGGCCACTTCCGCGTCCGTGAGCCGACGGGTCACGCGGGCGCGGCAGACGTCGGTGACCGAGGTCGCGCCGGGCACGGCCAGTCGCACGGAATCGAGGGTGCAGACCCGCCCCCCGGCCAGCCCCGCGCCGTCGGGTACGATGGCGAGGCGCTGGGCGAAGTCCAGATCGGTGCAGCCGCCGGCCGCATCGATCTCGAACACGTCGCCGCCCAGGGCGCGGACATAGACCTGACCCACGCGGCCCTGCCGGAAATTCTGCACCTGATCGGCGTTGAAGCAGGCCCGCGCGGGCGCGGGGGCATCCGTGTCCCCGCCGCTGGTGGGGGCGCAGGCCGCAACCGTCAGGATCGCCGCCGACATCGTCAAACTCCGGAACATCGTCCGTCTCCGCTCTGGCCCCGCCGCGATCAACGATCCGACAGCCCGGCGCGTTCCGCAAGTCGTGCGGGATCCACGCGCAGGGCCAGGTCGCGGGGCAGGGGGCTTGGCGTACCGACAGCCAGGGCGGCGACATGCTCCGCCAGCAGGGGGGCCATGGCGAATCCACGTGAGCCAAGGCCTCCGAGCACAAGGACGCCGGGGCCCAGCGGTCCCGCGGCCGGCAGCCGGTCGCGGGTGGTGGCCCGGATCGCCGCGCGTCGACCGCCGGTCCCCGCCGCCCCGACCCGTGCCGCCAGGGCCGGAAGGCGGGTGGCGAGGGTGGCCAGATTGCGCGCCGTGTCGGCGTCGTCGGCGTCGACGTCCGTCCGGTCGCGGTCGTGGGTGGCGCCGAACAGCAGGCCCTCGGCCGTCGGCACGGCATAGCCGCCCCAGGCCACGGCCCGGGTGGACGGCCCGGCGACCCAGTCCGCCTGTCCCCGCACCGGCTTCAGGCCCAGTCCGGGCAGGAGGGCGGCCGTGCCCCAGCCGCCGGCGATCACCAGCGAGTCGGCGCGCAGGATCAGCGCGCCCCCGGCGTCTGACAGCCGCACCCCGTCCGCGTCCGGCGTGATTCCCGCGACCCCGGCGGTGATCGAATCGACGCCCTCCAGCCAGACCCGGCGGATCGCGGCGGGGTCGACCGCCAGGGCGCCCGCCATGTCGAGGCCACCGACGCCGGTCGTCTCGCCCAGGGCCCCGGCGGCCGCGTGGGGGTCCAGCCGTCGCAGGGCCCCGACGGGCCACAGATCCTGGGCCGCCACGACGTCGAACCGCCCGCCGTCCCGTGCCGCCTGTTCCAGCTGGACCACGCCGCGGGCGATCACCGCGCCGGGAATGCGATCGTACAGCGCCGCGGCGCGCGTCAGGGCCTGGGCGAACAGGGCCGCCAGTCGGAGATCGCCGACGTCGAGACGGGGGGTGACCAGGGCAGCCGGAAATCCCGAAGCCCCGGCGCCGGGCGCCTCGGCCTCGATCAGGAGGGGGTGCGCCCCCAGGGCCCGAAGGGCCTGGACGGTCGCCTGGCCGGCGATCCCGCCGCCGATCACGGCCACCCGCGGCGCGGCCGCCGGGTCGTGACGGCCGGGAATCAGGGCCTCCAGCCGTTCGCGTTTGCGGCCGTGGCCGGGGCGTTTGTGGACCTCGAAACCTGCGGCCTGAAGTCCCCGCCGCACCTCGCCCGCCACGGTGAACGTCGCCAGCCGCGTCCCGGGGATGGACCGTCCGGCCACAGCCTCCAGCACCGCCCCGGTCCACATGTCAGGATTGGCGGCGGGCGCGAAACCGTCCAGGAACCAGGCGTCGGCCCGGCCCTGCCACTGCGCCAGAGCCACCTCGACCGGTGCGACGGCCAGGTCGAGGGTGACGTGCCAGTCGTCGGGCAGGTCTAGGCGGTGAAAGCCGGGCGTCGGCGCCGGCCAGGCCGCCCTCAGGGCCGCCGCTTCCTCGACGAGTTCGGGCCAGGCCGACAGGGCGCGCGCCGCCTCCTCCCGCGACAGGGGAAAGGCCTCGATGGTGAAGATGTGCAGTCGCCCGCCCGGCGGCCGGTGTCGGCGCCAGAGGGCCAGCAAGGCAGCGATGTTCAGGCCCGTGCCGAAGCCGAGTTCGGCCACGGTGAACCGCGACCGTCCGGCCCAGGCCCCGGGCAGGCCGCAGCCGTCGAGGAAGACGGCCCGGCTCTCGGCCAGTCCGTCATCGCGCGAGAAATAGACGTCGTCGAACCGGCCGGACCGCGGCGCGCCCGGGTCGGTCCAGATCAGGCGGGGAGAGCGGTCGTCAGTCACCCGCCGTCGCTGCCACCGCCGCAGGGGGCCGCGCAATCAAAAACGCGCAACGAAAAAGGGCCGCACCCGGAGGTGCGGCCCTTTCCGTCACGGACCCGAAGGTCCGGGAACCGTCAGTCGAGTGAGATCACTCGGCCTTGGCGGCCGGGGCCATGGCGGCGTCGGCGGCCGGAGCGGCAGCGGCGTCGGCGGCCGGAGCCATCGCGCCGGCTTCGGCGGCGGCGCCTTCGGCGGTCGCAGCGGCTTCAGTGGCTTCGCCGGCGGCGGCTTCGGCCTCGGCGGCCTTTTCTTCGGCGGCGGGCTGGCAGGCGGCCAGGGCCAGGGCGGCGGCCGAGGCGACGATGAGAGCGGTGATGCGCATTTTTGGAATTCCTTGCAGGAGGATCACGGGGTCATGAATCCCCGCACCGCTGAAATAACGGAAACGTGAGCCGCTCCGCAAGCGAATTCCTCACGGCTTCGTGATCA
>CAMCIP010000250.1 GCA_945874855.1 Brevundimonas vancanneytii | reverse complement strand
AGGCCCGCCGGCAGTTCGGTCTCCTGATGCCAGACCATCTCGACCCGGGCCCCGGTGGAGCGCTCGACGGCCACCTTGCAGTCGCGGTCGCAGTTGGAACCCGGGAAGACGATGACGGCGGCGCTCATGACCGGGCGTCTAGCAGGGTTCGCGGGGGGTGTCAGCCGCCAGGTCACAGGGCCATGGCCGGGGCCTTGCGACCGGATCGGCGACCCGCCAAGGTGGGTGCCTCAACTGCTCAGCGAGACCGACGAGATGGCCCCGATCCGTGCCCTCCTTCTTGTGATCGCCCTGATGATGATCCCCGGCGCGGTTTCCGCCCAGGCCCAGATGACGGTGCGGGAGTTCAATCAGATCGCCGCCGCGGCGCCGCGGGACGCGTCCGCCCTGCTGCGGCCCTCCGTCCGGCGAGCGGCCTCGGCCATGGAGGGGGCCTTCGGTGCGGCGCGCGCCGAGGAGGCCGCGGCGCGACGCGCGGGCCGGACGCCGCCCTTCTGTATTCCGGCCCGCACGAACATTTCGCCCAATGACGTGATGCGCCGCATGGCGGCCGTTCCGGCAGAGCGCCAGAATCAGTCCGTGACCCAGGCCGTGCGCAGCTGGATGGTCGAGCGCTTCCCCTGCCGCTGAGCCTCAGCCGGCCGGGACCTCATAGGTCGCGGTGAGCGAGGCCCGGGCCAGGGTGTGGAAATACAGGTTGAAGCCGAAGACGGCGCCCGAGTCCTGTGGCGTCACGTCGAGGCGGTCCACGTCGACGGCGAAGACGGTGAAGACATAGCGATGCGGACCATGACCGGCGGGAGGAGCCGCCCCGCCGAAGCCGGGCGCGCCGAAGTCGGTGCGGCCCTCGACGGCCCCCTGCGGCAGGGGTCCGCCGGCGGGGATTTCGCTGATCTCCGCGGGGATGTTCGCCACCGTCCAGTGCCAGAAGCCTGACCCCGTCGGCGCGTCGGGGTCGTAGCAGGTGACGGCAAAGGACTTCGTGTCCTCCGGTGCGCCGGACCAGGCCAGATGCGGGCTGGTGTTGCCCAGGGCCTGGACCTGGGCGTCGGGCAGGCCGCCGCCGTCGACCAGATCGTGGGAGGTCAGGGTGAAGGTCATCGGTCGCGTCTCCGATCGGTCGATCCGACCCGCAGGTGCCTCAGGCGACCTCGATCCGGTAGCTTTCGATCACCGTGTTGGCGAGCAGGGTCTCGCACATCTTCTTCGCCTCTCCGGCCGGATCGTCGACCCCGGTCAGGTCGAATTCGATCAGCTTGCCGACGCGGGCGTCGCTGACGCCGGGCCAGCCGAGGCCCTGAAGCGCGCCCTCGACGGCCTTGCCCTGCACGTCCAGCACGCCGGGCTTGAGGAAGACGTGAACCTTGACCTTCGCCATCAGTGCAGCCCTCCCTGGATGACCGTGGGCATGTCCTTCATGATGCCCAGACGGCGTGCGACCTCGGTATAGCTCTCGATGACATTGCCCAGGTCGCGACGGAAGCGGTCCTTGTCCAGCTTCTCGCCCGAGGTGGTGTCCCACAGGCGGCAGCTGTCGGGGCTGATCTCGTCGGCGAGGATGACGCGGCTGAAGTCGTTCTCCCACACCCGGCCGAACTCGATCTTGAAGTCGACCAGGGTGATGCCGACGCCCGCGAACAGGCCCGACAGATAGTCGTTGACCCGCACCGTCATGGCCAGGATGTCGTCCAGCTCCTGGGTCGAGGCCCAGTTGAAGGCCGTGATGTGCTCCTCGGTGACCATCGGGTCGTTGAGCTCGTCCTTCTTGAGGTAGAATTCGATGATCGAGCGGGGCAGGGGCGTGCCTTCCTCGATGCCGAGGCGCTGGCTCATGGAGCCGGCCACGACATTGCGGCACACGACCTCCAGCGGGATGATCTCGACCTCGCGGATCAGCTGCTCGCGCAGGTTCAGCCGCTTGATGAAGTGGTTGGTGACGCCGATGCCGTTCAGGCGCGTCATGACGTATTCGCTGATGCGGTTGTTCAGGACGCCCTTGCCCTCGAGCTGGGCCTTCTTCTCGCCGTTGAAGGCGGTGGCGTCGTCCTTGAAATACTGGATCAGGGTGCCGGGCTCCGGCCCCTCGTACAGGATCTTGGCCTTGCCCTCGTAGAGCTTCTTGCGTTTCACGTTCATGTCGGTCCCGATCGGACAGGGCAACCCGGAATGCGGCACCGGCGCGGCCGGATGCGGGGTCCGGGCGGGGCGGGATCGGATTCGGGCTGGGGGAGAATAGGGTCAAAGCCTCCCTTAGTCGAAGGCCGACTGCGACACAAATCCAGGGTCTGTGGACGCAGCGTCGAGTTCGGTTGCGTTCGAACGGTGAGGGGCTATAGACGCCCCATTCGCGCCCCGCTTGTTCGGGGCGCTCCAGGAGCTTGCGTACGCGAATGACGACCTTCGACGATCGGGAAAAGGGCTTCGAATCCAAGTTCGCCCTCGATCAGGCGCAGGAGTTCCGCGCCATGGCTCGCCGGAACAAGCTGCTCGGCCTCTGGGCGGCCGAAAAGATGGGCCTGTCGCCGGAAAGCGCCGAGGACTATGCCAAGGCCGTGGTGCGCGCCGACTTCGAACAGCCCGGCGAGGAAGACGTCTTCCGCAAGATCGCCGGCGATTTCGAGGGCGCCGGCATGGAGATTCGCGAGAGCGAGATCCGTCGCAAGATGGACGAACTGGCTTCCGTCGCCCGCGATCAGGTCCGCGCCGGCGAATAGGCCCGACGGAGCCGCAGGCTGCGGCTCCGCAGAAACCCTGTCCGTCTCAGCCGGGCAGCAGGACCTCGTCGATCGCGTGGATCAGGCCGTTGGAGGCCTGGACGTCCGCCACGACCACGTCGATGGCATTGCCGCGACCGTCGGTCAGGGTCAGGGCCCCGTGGGCGTCGGCCGTCACCGTCAGAACGCTCCCCTCGACCGTGGTCAGGGTCGCCCGCCCGCCGCCGGCGCGCACCGCGCCGAGCAGGTCGCGCGCGCTGATGCGTCCGGGCACCACATGATAGGTCAGGACGCGCGTCAGGGCGTCACGCTGGCCCGGCTGCAGCAGCCGCTCGACCGTGCCGGCGGGCAGGGCGTCGAAGGCGCCGTTGACGGGGGCGAAGACGGTGAAGGGGCCTCGCCCGTTCAGGGTGTCGACCAGGTTCGCGGCCTGGACCGCGGCCACCAGGGTGCTGAAGCGCGCGTCGCGTGAGGCCACGCCGACGACGGTGCGCGACCCGTGATGATCATGGACCGCCGGGCTGACGGAAGCCTGGGGGCTGGCCGGAGCCGGGGCGGCGGCGACGAGGACGAGGGCGGCGAGAGGCAGGGCGAAAAGCTGGATGCGCATGGGGGGTCTCCTGCAAGAGATCAGGTGACGACCCCGACGGTCGCCACGATGAAGCTACCGGCGGCGGCGGGCTGGGGATGCAATTCAAAATATTAAATATACGCAATAAAAGATTGAAAATAAGAAAAAAAGGACGCGGGCTGTACGGCCCGCGCCCCCCTGCCGAGCGCCTCATGGGGCGTCGGTCCGGCCCGCCGTCCTGCGGCGGCGGGCCGGGAGTCAGTTTCAGTTCGGCATCACGACGGTGTCGAGGACGTGGATCACGCCGTTGGCGGCAGCCACGTCGGTGGCGACGACCTTGGAGGTGCCGCCCTTCTCGTCCGTCAGGACC
>CAMCIP010000249.1 GCA_945874855.1 Brevundimonas vancanneytii | reverse complement strand
AACGCCGTCAATGGCCTGCGCCTGCTGGGCCGCTGGATGCGGATGATCACCATCCCCAACCAGTCGTCCGTCCCCAAGGCCTGGCAGGAATTCGAGGCGGACGGCCGGATGAAGCCCTCGGCCTTCCATGACCGCATCGTCGACGTGATGGAGGAGCTGGTGAAGTTCACCCTGCTGACCCGCGACCGGTCGGACTATCTGGTCGATCGCTACAGCGAGCGGCGCGCGGTCCATGCGGAGGCGGCGGCGCGCCTCGCCGCCGGAGCCCAGAAGGGCTGAGGATCATCTCAGCGTTTCCGCGCCGCCTTTCGCACCTGCGAAGGGTTGCGCCGCGCAAGGGTCCGGCGCATCTGGCCGCCATGCGCGCAGCGGTCGACAGTCCAGCCCCGAAGGCTCAACCCGGCCCCGGCTTTGCGGAGTTCGTGTGCCTTATCGCGCTGATGATGGCGCTGAACGCCCTTGCCATAGATTCCATGCTGCCGGCCCTGCCTGCCATCGGCGAGGCGCTGGGCGTGGCGCGCGACAACGACCGCCAGTGGATCGTCACCGCCTATCTGCTGGGGTTCGGCGTGGCCCAGCTGGCCTATGGCCCGCTGGCCGACCGTTATGGCCGCAAGCCGGTCCTGATGGGGGCGCTGGCCCTCTATGTGGGGTTCAGCGTTCTGGCCGCCTTCGCGCCCAGCTATGAGACGCTGATCGCCGCGCGCGTGGGCACCGGCATCGGCGCGGCGGCGACGCGGGTGCTGGGCGTCTCCATCGTGCGGGACCGATATGAAGGACGCACCATGGCGCGGGTCATGTCGCTGAGCTTCCTGGTCTTCCTCGGCGTGCCGGTGATCGCGCCGACCCTCGGGCAGGCCATCCTGGCCCTCGTGCCTGCCGACCTGGCCCCGTGGCGCTGGATCTTCGGCCTTCTGGCGGCGGCGGGCGGCGCCTATTTGATCTGGGCGGCGCTGCGCCTGCCCGAGACCCAGGACCCGGCCCACCGCGTAACGATCCGCGTCGCCACCATCGCCGACGCCTTCCGCCAGGTGCTGAGCCACCGGCGGGCCATGGGCTACACCCTGGCGTCGACGGCCATCATCGGCGCCCTGTTCGGTTTCATCGGCTCGGCCCAGCAGGTCTTCTTCGACGTCTTCGGGGCGGCGGACCGTTTTGCCCTGACCTTCGGCGTCATGGCCTCGGGCGTCGCCCTGGCCTCGATCCTGAATGCGCGGCTGGTGGAGCGGCACGGCTTGCGCCTGTTGTCGCATGGGGCCCTTCTGGGATTCATCGCCATGGGCGCCGTCCATGCGGCCGTGGCGATCGCGGGGCTGGAGACGATCTGGACCTTCGCGATCCTGCAGACCCTGACCATGTTCTTCTTCGGCTTCATCGCGGGCAATTTCGGCTCCATGGCCATGGAGCCCATGGGCCATATCGCGGGCACGGCCTCGGCGGCCCAGGGCTTCATCTCCTCGACCTTCGGCACCCTGCTGGGCTTCGCCATCAGCCAGGCCTTCGACGGCACGGCGCGGCCCTTCGCCATCGGCCTGACGATCATGGGCCTGACGGCCCTGGCCTGCGTCCTGTGGGCCGAAAGCGGGCGGCTGTTCGTCGCCCGCAATCCGGCGCCGGCCCCCTCGCAGGGTTGACCTGCAGGCGCGGGAGGGGGTTGATCCGCCACCCCCCGTGTCCGGAGTGTTTTCCATGTCCGTCCGATCCCTGCTTTTCGCCGGTGCCTGCGCCATCGCCCTGTCCGCCTGCGCCCAGATGCCGGGCCTGGGGCCGCGCGCCGGGATGACGCCGGACCTGTTCATTCCGCCGGCGCGGGAGCCCGATCCGGCCGTGCCGCCCCGGGCCGCGCGGCCGATCCAGTGGGTGCGCGACGTCCACTCCCATGCCCGGCCCGAGATCGCCCGGGTGACCCACGTCGCCCTCGACCTGCGAGCCGATTTCGAGGCCCGGTCCCTGTCGGGCACGGCGACGCTCGACGTCCAGGGACGCGCCGGGGCGACGGAGGTGATCCTGGACGTCCGGGACCTCGACGTGCGCGCGGTGCGGGATGCGCAGGGCGCAGCGCTGCCCTTCCGCCTCGGGCCGGTCGATCCGTTGCTGGGCCAGTCCCTGACCGTCGACCTGCCGGCCCTGGTCGAGGGCGAGACGCACAAGGTCGTGGTCGACTACGCCACCCGCCCGGGCGCCGCGGCCCTGCAATGGCTGACGCCCGAGCAGACGGCCGGAGGGGAAAAACCCTATCTGTTCAGCCAGGGGCAGGCGATCCTGACCCGGACCTGGGTCCCGACCCAGGACAGTCCGGGCATCCGCCAGACCTATTCGGTGCGTCTGGTCGTGCCGGAGGGCCTGACCGCGGTGATGAGCGCCGAGAGCCTGACGCCGCAGGGCGAGCCGGCCGGGCCCGGACGCCGCGCCTTCCGGTTCCGCATGACCAATCCCGTGCCGCCCTATCTGATCGCCCTGGGCGTCGGCGACGTGGCCTTCGCCGACATCGACGAGCGCACCGGCGTCTGGACCGAGCCGTCCAGACTGGCCGCCGCGCGGGCGGAGCTGGCGCCCACCGCCGAGATGGTGGACGTCGCCGAGGCCCTGTACGGCCCCTATCGCTGGGGTCGCTACGACATCCTGGTTCTGCCGCCGTCCTTCCCGTTCGGAGGGATGGAGAACCCGCGGCTGACCTTCGCCACGCCGACCATCATCGCCGGCGATCAGTCGCTGGTCGCGCTGGTGGCGCATGAGCTGGCGCACAGCTGGTCGGGCAATCTGGTGACCAATGCCACCTGGGACGATTTCTGGCTGAACGAGGGCTTCACCGTCTATTTCGAGAACCGGATCATGGAGGCCGTCTATGGCCGCGACCGGGCCTTGCAGGAACAGGCGCTGGGCTGGCGCGGCCTGGAGCGTACCCTGGCCTCCCTGCCCGCCGCCGACAACCGGCTGAAGCTGGATCTGGACGGCCGCGACCCCGACGAGGGCCTGACCGACGTCGCCTATGAGAAGGGCGCCTTCTTCCTGCGCACCATCGAGCGCGTCGTGGGCCGCGAGCGGTTCGACGCCTGGCTGAAGGGCTATTTCGAACGCAACGCCTTCGTGCCGATGACGACCGAGCTGTTCCTGGAGGACATCCGCACCCACCTGATCCGCGGCGATCAGGCGCTGGAGACCCAGCTGGCCATGGACGCCTGGATCTATGAGCCGGGCCTGCCGTCCAACGCCATGGCCCCGACGTCGGACGCCTTCGTGCCGGTCGACGCCGCCGCACAGGCGACCTTCGTCGACGGCGCGGCGCCGCCCCGCGCCCTGTGGGCCGGCTGGAACACCCAGCAGCGCCAGCGTTTCCTGGCCTGGCGTCCCGAGGGGCTGCAGGCCGGCGCCGACTGGCTGAGCGCCGCGCAACTGGCGGCCCTGGACGCCGCGCTGGACCTGTCGGCCGAGGGCAATGCCGAGGTCCGCTTCGCCTGGCTGCAGATCGGCCTGGCGCATCGGTATGAGCCCGCGGTAGCCAGCGCGGAGGCCTTTCTGCTGGGCATGGGCCGGCGCAAATTCGTGCTGCCGCTGTTCACGACGCTGTGGGCCGAGGGCGACTGGGGCCGAGCCCTGGCGACGCGGATCTATGCCGAGGCGCGGCCCCTGTATCACCCGATCACCTCGGGCAGTGTGGACGCCGTGGTGGGC
>CAMCIP010000248.1 GCA_945874855.1 Brevundimonas vancanneytii | reverse complement strand
GCCCTGCCACAGGGTCTTGGGCTTGGCGTCATAGTCGTAGAAGCCCTTGCCGTTCTTGCGGCCGTAACGGCCGAGGTCCTCGACCATGGTCTTGACGATCTTCCAGCCCGGCAGGGGGACATAGGCGTCGCCCAGGTCCTCGGCCGTCTGTTTGGCGATCTTGACCGACAGGTCCAGGGCCACGTCGTCATGCATCTCCAGCGGGCCGCGCGGCATGCCGGTCATGCGACCGATGTTGTCGATCAGGGCGGGGGCATAGCCCTCCTCCAGCATGGCCAGGCCCTCGGCGACATAGGTGCCGAAGCAGCGCGAGGTGTAGAAGCCGCGGCCGTCCTCGACGACGATCGGGGTCTTCTTGATCTTCATGACGTAGTCGAGCGACTTCGCCAGGGCGGCCTGGCCGGTCTTCTCGCCCATGATGATCTCGACCAGCATCATCTTGTCGACGGGCGAGAAGAAGTGGATGCCGATGAAGTCCTCGGGCCGCACGCTGGCCTCGGCCAGGCCGGTGATCGGCAGGGTCGAGGTGTTCGATCCGAACACGGCCCCGGGGGCCAGCTGGGCCTCGGCGCGCCGGGTCACGTCGGCCTTGATCTCGCGGTTCTCGAACACCGCCTCGATGACCAGGTCCGACCCCTTGATGTGGTCATAGTCCGTGGTCGGAACGACCAGGGCCAGCAGGGCGTCGTACTTCTCCTGGGTCAGCTGGCCGCGCGACAGGCGCTTCTTCAGCAGGCCCTCGACATGGGCCTTGCCCTTGTCGGCGCTTTCCTGATCGCGGTCGATCAGGATGGTCTCGATGCCGACGAGCGCGTTCACATAGGCGATGCCCGCGCCCATCATGCCGGCGCCCAGGACGGTGACCTTCTTCGGGTCGGACTTTTCGACGCCGGCGGGGCGCACGGCGCCCTTGTCCAGCTCCTGCTTGGACAGGAACAGCGACCGGATCATGCCCTGGGCCTGGGGCGTCATCAGGGTCTTGATGAAATAGCGGGTCTCGATGCGCAGGGCGGCGTCCATCGGCACCTGCACGCCCTCATAGACGGCCTTCATCAGATTCACGACGGCGGGATAGTTGCCGAAGCTCTGCTTGCGCAGCATGGCGTTGCCGACGAGGAAATTCTGGATTCCGGCCGGGTGGTAGGGGCCGCCGCCGGGCAGTTTGAAGGACTTGTCGTCCCACGGCTGGACGGCCTTGCCGCCGCCCTTGACCCAGGCTTTCGCAGCCTCGACCTCGCCGCCCTTGGCCACCACTTCGTGCACCACGCCGGCGCCCTTGGCGTCGTTCGGACGCCAGGACGAACCGGCGCTCATGGCCGTCATGGCCGCCTGCACGCCGATCAGGCGGGTCAGACGCTGGGTGCCGCCGCCGCCGGGGAAGAGGCCGACCTTGATCTCGGGCAGGCCGAGCTGGATCTTCGAGTCATCGCCGACGACCCGGTAGTGGCAGGCCAGGGTCAGTTCGAGGCCGCCGCCCAGCGCCAGGCCGTTGATCGCGGCGGCGACGGGCTTGCCGCAGGTCTCCAGCGCGCGGAGGGCCCCGTTCAGCTTCCAGCCGGCGTCATAGGCCTCCTGCAGCGATCCGCCCGCCAGCATGCCGCCGGCCATGTCGCCGAGGTCGGCCCCGGCGCAGAAGCCCGAGGCCTTGCCCGAGGTCAGGACCGCGCCCTTGATGGCGTCGTCGGTCTTGATGCGCTCGACCCACTCCGGGATCTCCTTCATCACGCCCGAGGTCAGGGTGTTCATCGACCGTCCGGGGACGTCGAAGGTGATCAGGGCGATGCCGTCGGCGTCGACGTCGATCTTGAAGTTTTCCATCACATGGTTCCTGCGAAAGCTATGAGCCGGCCGTCAGGCAGCCGCGCCGCGAATTCGCGGCAGTTGTAGGGTTTGTCAGCGGGCGGGCCACAGATCTCGGCTCCCCGACCGAGAGCCTCTTCGTAGAGCGCGTCCACGTCATCGACGAACACGTAGGCGGCCCAGTCTTGAGCCGGCTGAGGATGGTCGCCGGCGATCAGCATGATTTCCACCACGTCGCGCATTACCGAGGTCCAGACGGGCGGGTCCCCGGCCTCTCCCTGCACATGAAAGCCGAACTGCTCCACCAGCGCGTCGCGCATGGGAGCGATGTCCCGGACCGCCCAGACAGGGGAAACTGAGCCCAGCTGGGCCATCACACCCGCTCGATGACCGTGGCAGTGCCCATGCCGCCGCCGATGCACAGGGTGATCAGGGCGGTCTCCTTGTTGGAGCGCTCCAGCTCATCCAGCACCACGCCGGTGATCATGGCGCCGGTGGCGCCCAGGGGGTGGCCCATGGCGATGGCGCCGCCGCAGACGTTGATCTTGTCATGGTCGATGTCGAGCGCCTGCATGAAGCGCAGGACGACGGCGGCGAAGGCCTCGTTCAGCTCATACAGGTCGATGTCGGTGGACTTCATGCCCAGACGGGCCAGCAGCTTGCTGGTGACGAACTCGGGGCCCGTCAGCATGATCGAGGGCTCCGAGCCGATCGAGGCGGCACCGACGATGCGGGCGCGGGGCTTCAGGCCGAGGGCCTTGCCGGCCTCGAGCGAACCGATCAGCACGCCGGCCGAGCCGTCGACGATGCCCGAGCTGTTACCGGGGGTGTGGACGTGGTTGACGCGCTCGACCTCGGGGTAGCGCTGGGTGATCACGGCGTCGAAGGCCATGTCACCCATCATCTGGAACGACGGGTTCAGGGCACCGAGGGTCTGCATGTCCGTGTTCGGACGGATGGTCTCGTCGCGGTCGAGGATGGTCAGGCCCAGCTGGTCCTTGACGGGGATGACCGAGCCCTTGAAGCGGCCCTCGGCCCAGCTGCGGGCCGAGCGCTTGTGGCTCTCGACCGAATAGGCGTCGACGTGGTCGCGGGTGAAGCCCCATTTCGAGGCAATCATGTCGGCCGAGACGCCCTGGGGCACGAAATAGGTCGGGATGGCGCTGGACGGATCGACCGGCCAGGCGCCGCCGTCACTGCCCATGGGCACGCGGCTCATGGCCTCGACCCCGCCGCCGACGGCGAACTCGGCCTCACCGGACTTCACCTTGGCCGCCGCCATGTTCACGGCCTCGAGGCCGGAGGCGCAGAAGCGGTTGATCTGGACGCCGGCCACCGACTGGGCCCAGCCGGCGTTGAGCACGGCGGTGCGGGCGATATCGGCCCCCTGCTCGCCCACCGGCGAGACGCAGCCGAGGATGACGTCGTCGACCCGGGAGGTGTCCAGCCCGTTGCGGTCGCGCAGGGCCTCCAGCACCTGGGAGGCCAGGCTCAGGGCCGTGATCTCGTGCAGCGAGCCGTCCTTCTTGCCCTTGCCGCGCGGGGTGCGCACCGCGTCGTAGATATAGGCGTCGGTCATGGGAGCATCCCTCTATTGGGCCCTATCGCGCGCGACGCGGTCGCTCGCTGCTTGAGGGCGGGCACAGGTGCTGAATCGAAACGTGGTCGCCAAAGACCCTACGTTTACGTCAACGTCAAGTAACGACTTCGCGGGGCCGCCGAGGGAGGCGTCGGGGACCGTACCGGTCCGGCCGGGTTCAGCCGCCGGTCGAGAGCCGCACCAGCTTGCCGTTCGGCTCGTCGGTGATGACCCAGACCGCCCCGTCGGGGCCGACGGCGACGTCGCGGATGCGCTCGCCCAGATCGGTCAGCA
>CAMCIP010000247.1 GCA_945874855.1 Brevundimonas vancanneytii | reverse complement strand
CTCAACGGCACACAGGGGTGATCACGCATGGGCGCTGCTCTAGCTGATCGGCCGGCCACGCGACAGGTCCGGCCCCCTTTTTGCCCCATTCCACCGGAAAAACCCGGCCGCCGGCGGTCCGTTCGGCGTTGTCGCGAGCAGACCGGATGTCGAGCGCCGCCGCCGTCATGGCCCTGATGTGGGCCCTTGCCTTCCCCGCTGCCGGTTCCGATCCCGTCCCCTATGACGAGTTGATCGCGGCGGAACGGGCGGCGGCCGCGGCGAGCGAAACGGCGATCGGCGTCGAATTGTCTCCGGAACAACAGGCGCATCTGGCCGAAGAGCCCGACTGGCGGCTGTCGGCGCGCCTTTATCATGCGGGCGGTGGCGGGGCGACGGGTAACGATTCCCTCGGCTGCCGCCCCATCGCCATGCGCACCGTCGCCGTCGACCCGCGTGTGGTCCCCCGCCGCACCCGGCTGTTCATCAAGGAGACGGTCGGCCTGCGCCTGCCCGACGGCACGGTGCACGACGGCTACTGGTACGCCTCGGACACCGGCGGCGCGATCCGGGGCACCAAGATCGACCTCTACACCGGCCATGGCCGCGGCTCGATGAGCCCCGTCATGCCGCTGAACATGACGACCCTGACCGTAGTCGAGGCCGGCCGGTTCGACGGCTGCCCGCCCGCCTGGGGCTGAGGGCCGCTTTCGCCGTTTCCCGCCAGCCTCTAGGCTGGCCGCATGGGCGGTGGGGAGCTTTACCTGGGATGGCGGTCGGCGTTGCTGGGCGCTGCGATCCTGCAACTAGTCCTGTTGGCGACGGCGCTCGCGTTCGGACCCGGCGCCCGCGTTGCAGAGCGTCTGCTGGCCGCCCTTCTGACGGTCGTGGCGGGCCTGCTGGTTCCCTATGCGATCGGCTTCGCCGGCTTCTATGACGTCTGGCGGGGGCTGACCTTCCTGCCGGTCGCCCTGTCGCTGGCGGTCGGCCCCCTGCTCTGGGCCTATGCCTCCGCCCTGGACGACGGGCGCCCGCCGGCCCGGCTGGGCCTGCATCTGGCCGCGCCGGCGCTTCAGTTCACCTACGGATTCATCTGCTTCCTGCTGCCCCTGTCGGCCAAATGGGCCTGGTACACGGGCGGCCATCGCGACTGGATCGATCCCGCCCTCGAGGCGGCGACCCTCGCCTCCCTGCTGGGCTATGCCTGGGCGATCCACGGTGTCCTGCAGCGGCGACGGGCCCGACTCGCTGACGCGCGCAGCGACGACGACCGCTTCGCCGCGGGCTGGCTGAGGGGCGTGCTGGCGGCGATCGTCCTGGCCCTGGCCCTGCACCTGGGCTTCGGGGCCTGGTCGGCGCTGGCGGGCGGAATCGATTTCTTCCAGCAGACCGGCCACTACCTGGCCATCGCCGCGATCGGCCTGTGGCTGGGCGTCGCCGGCTGGCGCCACTCGGCCCTGCCCCTGCCCCTGACGCCGCCCGGGGTGCCTGAAGCCGCGCCCGATCCACGCCCCGCTCCGGACTGGCGCGCGGAGGGGCTGGAGGTCGAGCGACGCACGCGCGAGGGCGAGTGGTGGCGCCGCCCCGATCTCTCCCTGCCCACACTCGCCCGCCAGCTGGGCACGAACACCGGCCGGCTGTCCCGCGCGATCAACCTCGGCCTCGGCGTCAACTTCTCGGCCTTCGTCAACGGCCTGAGGGCCGAGGCCGTGGCCGGGGCCCTGCGTGACCGGCCGCAGGTCGAACTGCTGGACCTCGCCTTCGAGATGGGTTTCGCCTCCAAGGCCAGCTTCAACCGCGCCTTTCGCGCCCGCTACGGCATGGCGCCGTCCGACTGGCGCCGCAGCGTCTCAGAATCCGATTTTTCGCCACCGCCCACGGAAATGAGGCGCGACGTCGGGGTCGAGGCAGCAGGGTGAGTCCGACGCCATCGGAGCCCTGCCTCATGACCGGATCCAGCCGCCGCCGCTTCCTCGGCCTTGCGGGAGCCGCCGCCTTCGCCGCCGCCCTGCCCGCCGACGCCTTCACCGCGGACGCGGACTGGAGCGCGGACGTCGACGTCCTCGACGACGCCTGGACGACCCTGCACCCCGGCCTGCTGCGCTATCAGAGGCGCGAGGAACTGGACGCCCGGCTGGCCCGATTGAAACGCCTGTGGGCGGCCCCGGGCACGTTTCGCGAGCGGCTACTGGCGCTGACGCGCGTCACCGCGGCCGTCCGCTGCGGCCACACCTATGCGAGCCCCTACAATGGCGGCGAGCCGATCCGGCAGTTGATGTTCCCGGACCGCAGCCTGGTTCCCTTCGCCTTCCGCTGGCTGGAGCGCCGGATGGTGGTCACCGCGGATCAGTCCGGGGCCGGCCTGTTCCGGGCGGGCGACGTGATCGAGACCATCGACGGGCGGACGACCGAGTCCCTGCTGCTGGACCTGATCCCGCTCGCCCGCGCCGACGGGTCGAACGACGCCAAGCGGATCAGTCTGATGGAGATGCGCGGCGACGACCGATTCGAGACCTTCGATGTGCACCTGCCGCTGGTCCTGCCGCTGCGGGACAGCGCCGTCTTCGGCCTGGCCGACGGGCGGCGGATCGAGGCACCGCTGCTCACGCTCGCGCAACGTCAGGCCGCGCGCCCGGCGGGCAGCGATCTCGCGGCCGACGCCAATCCCTGGACGCTGGACAAGGGGGCGGATGGCGTCCACCGCCTGACCATGCCCGGCTGGGCCCTCTACGACTCGCGCTTCGACTGGCGGGGATGGCTTGGCGCAGTCATGGACGACCTGACCGGCGACGGCGCGCGCGGCCTGATCGTGGATCTGCGTGGCAATGAGGGCGGCCTGGACTGCGGCGAGGTGATCCTGAGCCGGCTGATCGACCGGGATCTGGCGATCGAGAGTCAGCAGCGGTGGGTGAGATACCGCGCGGTGCCCGAGCGGCTGCGACCCTGGCTCAGCACCTGGGACTCCAGCTTCCTGGATTGGGGCGATCAGGCGCGTGAAGCGGCCGGACGGCCGGGGCTCCTGCGTCTGTCGCGCTGGGGCGAAGGCCAGGCCAATTCGATCACGCGACCCGCGGGCCGTCGGTTCGGCGGCAAGGTGTGCGTGCTGTGCGACGCCTCCAACAGCTCTGCCACCTTCCAGTTCGCGCAGACGGTCAAGGACACGGGTCTGGCCACACTCGTGGGCACACCGACGGGTGGCAACCGGCGCGGCATCAATGGCGGGGCCTTCTTCTTCCTGAAGCTGCCGGCGTCGGGCATCGTCATCGACCTGCCCCTGATCGCCGGCTTCCCCACGACGCCCCAGCCCGACAGCGGCATTGACCCGGACGTGCCCGTCGCCACCACGGCGGAGGACGTCCGCCTCGGCCGCGATCCCCAGATGCAGGCCGCGACGCGGCTCGTGCTGGCCTAGAACCGCCGCCGGCCCGTCACCGTCTCGAAGAACATCCGCCAGTCGCCCATCAGGCTCCAGAGCGGATATTTGAAGGTCGCGGGCCGGTTCTTCTCGAAGAAGAAATGGCCGATCCAGGCGAAGCCATAGCCGATCACCGGCATGGCCAGCAGCCACCAGGGATTGCGCGACAGCACCGCCGCCGCCAGCGCCACCAGCACCAGCCCCGACCCGATCACATGGATGCGGCGACAGGTCCGGTTGGAGTGCTCATGGATGTAGAAGGGATAGAATTCGCCGAAGGAGGCGAAGCGGTCACCGGTGGCGGGGCG
>CAMCIP010000246.1 GCA_945874855.1 Brevundimonas vancanneytii | reverse complement strand
GCCCGGCGATCGGGGCCGCGACGGTCAGCCGGCTCAGGTCGGTGCGCCGGACCTGGACGGCGGCTTGCGCCGCGCCGACCTGGGCGCGGGCGGCACCCACCGCGGCCTCGGCGCGGCGAACGGCGAAGCGCCGGCGCTCCAGCTCGTCGGCAGCCAGGGCGCGCGGGTCTTCCACCGCCTCGAACAGGCCCAGCCGTTGACGCTCATCGGCCAGGGCGACCTCGGCCTGGCGGAGGGCCGCGCGCGCCACCTCGACATCCGCCTCGGCGGCGGCGAGGGCGGCCGAGGCGGCGCGGGCGTCCAGACCGAACAGGGGCTGGCCCACCGTGACGCGGTCGCCCGGTCGGACAAGGACGCGGGTCACGACGCCCGAGAGTTCGGTGGCCACCGAGATCAGCTCGCTCTCGGGCTCCACCGTGCCGACACCGGCCAGCGACCGGTCGTGCGGCGATGTGGCCGGCGCTGCCGGCGGTTCTGCGCGGGTCCGGCCGGGCTGGATCACCGTGGAAACGGCAAAGGCGAACAGGCCGGCCGCCGCGACGGGCAGGGCCAGGGTCGACAGGCGCTTACGAAGGTTGGTGGACATGGAGACCCTCCGGGAGAGTGCCAAGGCGGCTGTCGCCGACGATGCGGCCGTCCTCCATGGCGACGATGCGATCGGCGTAGGAAAAGATGCGGTTGTCGTGGGTCACGACCAGAACGGCGCGGCCCGGCCCGCTGGCGGCCGCTTTCAGCAGGCCCATCACCTGGCGGCCGGTCTCGGCGTCCAGCGCGGCCGTCGGCTCGTCGCAGACGACCATATCGGGTTCGTGCACGATGGCGCGGGCAATGGCGACGCGCTGCTGCTGGCCGCCCGACAGCTGGCGCGGCAGCTTGTCGGCATGCGGGCCCATACCCAGCGTCTCCAGCACGGCCCGGGCCCTTTCGGCGGCGAGCTTCAGCGGCATGCCGTCGGTCACCAGGGCCATGGCGGCGTTCTCGGCAGCGGTCAGGGCGGGCAACAGATTGTACTGCTGGAAGATGAAGCCGATCCGCTTGCGGCGCAGCCGGACCTTGTCGGCGTCCCGCAGGGCGGTGATCTCCTGACCCATCACCCGGACCACACCGGCCGTGGGCCGCAACGTGCCCGACAGGATGGACAGCAGGGTGGTCTTGCCGCATCCGGAAGGGCCGACCAGCATGGTCAGTTCTCCTGACGCGATCTCCAGGTCGACGCCGAACAGGACCTGGGTCTTCAGGCCGTTGGCGCCGAAGGCCATGTCGATGCCGTGCGCGGCGACGGGCGGGTTCCCAGGATTGGTGAAGGCCATGGCGCTCACCCCCGGAACACGATGGCGGGGTCGACGCGGTAGACCTTGAGCAGGCTGCCCAGCGACGAGATCAGGATGATCAGGAAGACGACCACGCCGGTTCCGACCAGGACCTGCCACGGCAGGTAGAAGTCCTCCAGCGCCGCGCCGCCGCGGACAAGGGTGAAGAACAGGGCTGCCCCGCCCATGCCCAGACCATAGCCCATGGCCCCGACCACGGCGGCCTGCAGCAGGACCATGCCGGTGATCTGGGCATTGGTCGCGCCGATCGCCTTCAGCGCCCCGAACTGACGCAGGTTCTCGATCACGAACAGATAGAAGGTCTGGGCGGTCACGGCCGCGCCGACGATGAAGCCCAGCATCACCGTGATGCCGAAATTCACCGGAATGCCGGTCCGCGTGAGATAGTACTGCACGCTGCGCCAGGCGAACTGGTCCCAGCTCAGGGCCTGATAGCCGGTCTGTTCGGTGATGCGCGCGGCCAGGGCCCCGGGGTCCTCGCCGTCTCGGGCCCGGACCAGGACGAAGGACATCTTGTTGCGCGCCGGCGGCGTCAGCTTCAGCGCCTCGGAATAGCGCATATAGGCGATGGGAAAGGTGATGAAGGGCGGGGACGCGTCGGCGATGCCGCTGACGACCACGCGCCGGTCGTTGATCTCGGCCTCTACCCCGACCTTGGTCAGGGGATCGTCGTCGGGCCAGATCAGGCCCGCGCCCTCCTTGTCAAAGACGATGCCGCCCGGGGCGCGCAGCGAATCGAGGTCGCCGCTGAGCCACTCGCGCGGGGCCCCGACCAGACTCTCGTCGTCGACGCCGACCAGGCTGACCTGATTGATCAGGCCGTCGCGGGTCCGGAGGATCGCCAGACCCTTGTAGAGTGGCGTGGCCCATTCCACGCCCTCGACGGAACGCACACGCCCCAGCGCGGCGTCGGGCAGGGCCTCGACCTCGTCGACGTAGCGAACGCGCGGGTCCATGACCCAGACGTCGGCCTCGCGCACGTCCAGCACCTGATTGGCGGTGCGGGTCATCAGGCCGATGAAGATGGAGACCTGCTGGCTCATCAACAGGGTGGCGAACGCCACGCCGAACACCAGCGCCAGGTATTTGGCGCTGTCGCCAAGCAGCATCTTGAGCGCGACCGATCTCATCCTCGGAATCCTGTGATCCGTGGCCAGGGTTGCGCCGGGACTGGCGCCTGGGGGTAAGCTGGGGTACTGTTGTAATAACAATACTGGTCGGTTTAGTATGTCAAGTGACGGTGCGATGACGCTCGCTGAACACGCCTCCATGCGTCGCGGCCGCCCCCGTGACCTCGCCAAGGACGAGGCGATCCTGCTGGCCGCGGGCGACCTCTTCATGGAGCACGGCTATGAGGCCGTCAGCATGGACGCCGTGGCCCAGAAGGCGGCGGTGTCCAAGGCAACGATCTACGCCCGTTATGCCGACAAGGAGGCGCTGTTCCGCGCCGTCTTGACGCATGAGTGCGAGCGGGCGGTGATGCCGTCGAGCTTCATGCCCGATCCCGATCAGTCCGTACGCGACGTGTTGATCATGCTGGCGGAGCGCTTCCTGGGACTGGTGACCGGTGAAAAGGCCATGGGTATGCATCGCGTGCTGGTGGCAGAGAGTGTGCGGGCTCCCCGGGCGTCAGAGCTGTTCTACGAGAGCGCCGTCGAGACGCTGAAATGCCGGTTCGCGGGCTGGCTGCGCACCGAGACGGCGCGGGGCCGGCTGGATGTTCGCGATCCCGACGGCGCGGCCTGGCGCTATCTGGGCGGGGTCAAGGGGGAGGCACACATGCGCGCCTCCCTCGGCCTGTCTCCGATCGAACCCGAGCGCCTCAGGACCCACATCGAGAACGGCGCCGACGAGTTCATGCGGGCCCACGCCCCGCGCTGAGCCGCAGTCCCGGGCCCCCGGCTCGACCTCAGCCCTCGACCACGACTGTTCCCCGCCCATTGCACGGAGCCTTGCGGTCGCTGGGGTGTTCAACAGGAAGTGGCGGTGGAAGGGAGTCTGAAGGCGAACTCTCGCCCTATTGCCCACCCAGCTCCTGATAAATCCGCTTCCAGGACATCGGCGGCGTGAGACAGATTCCATCATCGCGCACGAACGCGCACTTTCCCGGTGTCGCGTTGTTCTTGCAGATGTCGGGGTTTGAGTGTCGGCAGCCCAGCGTCTTCTGAAGGCTGTCATGTGGGCCCAGTGGTCGGCGCTGGTTGGTCATGGCTTCTTCCCAGAGATGGTCCTCACCCCGAAAACTGGATCGTTCTTTTTGAGAATTTTCCCGGTTTCGCGCTTTGTTGCGCGACCGGGAGGTTCACATGCGCAAGTCGAGGTTCAGTGAGCAGCAGATCGCCTTCATTCTGCGACAGGCGGAGGAAGGCACGAC
>CAMCIP010000245.1 GCA_945874855.1 Brevundimonas vancanneytii | reverse complement strand
GGGTCGCGTCGAACAGCTCGCGCATGCGCGTCTCGACCGCGTCCGGCAGGCGTCGGGTTAAGGTGACCTTAAGGCTGCGGGCCGACATCTGCGGGCGTCCCTTCAAGACGGAGAGCGCGCGGTGGCGCCCGGCGTCCTTAGCAAAGCCCTTGGAACGATCAAACGCCGGCGACGTCAGGTCGCGGCCGCGATGGCGGTCGGCCTGGCGGCGACGGGACTCGGCGCGGCCGGCGTCATGCCCGACGGCCGGCCCACGCCCAGCGGCTATGAGGTGCCACGCTGGATCGCCCTGAGCGGCAAGAAGGCCTATGCGCGGCGCGGCCCCGGGCTGGATCACCCGATCCTGTGGACCTATGTCGCGTCCGGCCTGCCGGTGCAGGTGATCGCCGAGACGCGCGAGTGGCGCAAGATCTGCGACCCCGAGGGCTCGGTCGTCTGGGTGCACCGGACGGTGACCTCGGGCCGGCGGCGGGTGTTCAATCCCTCGACCGAGGCGCTGCCGGTGCGGTCGGGGCGCGACGCGGCGGCCGGAGTCCGGGCCCTGCTGGCCCCGCGGGCCGTCATCAACGCCGAGGACTGCGCCGACGGCTGGTGCCAGGTCCGCGACGGCCGGCTGAAGGGCTGGGTGCCCGCCGACGCCGTGTTCGGGACCGCGACGCGCGCCCAGTGCGATTTCCGACGTCCGGCGGGCCCCGCCCCCGGTTGACCCGCCCGCCCGGGTGGTGCAACCCGGGCCATGGTTTCGCACACCCCCATGTCGGACCCGGCGCGCCGCGCCTCGTCCTATGACCACGACGCGCTTCTGGCCTCAGGCCGGGGCGAGCTGTTCGGACCGGGCAATGCCCAGCTGCCGGCCCCGCCGATGCTGATGTTCGACCGGATCACCCATATCGACGACACGGGCGGCGAGCACGGCAAGGGCTTGATCACGGCCGAGCTGGACGTTCGGCCCGACCTCTGGTTCTTCGACTGCCACTTCATCGGCGACCCGGTGATGCCCGGCTGTCTGGGCCTGGACGCCATGTGGCAGCTGGTCGGCTTCTATCTGGGCTGGATCGGCGGACCGGGGCGCGGGCGGGCGCTGGGTGTGGGCGAGGTGAAATTCACCGGACAGGTCCAGCCCAACGTCAAGCGGGTGACCTACAAGATCACGCTGAAGCGGGTCATCAACCGCCGGCTGGTCATGGGCATCGCCGACGGGGTGCTGGAAGCCGACGGCGTCCCCATCTACAGCGCCAGCGACCTGCGGGTCGGTCTGTTCGGCGCCGGGCAGCCGGCTTCGGACTCCGCCGGCGTCTGAGACAGGAAAGCCCCGCGGTCAACGCGGGCCAGGCTTGAGAGAAGGAAACGCCATGCGACGCGTCGTGGTCACGGGACTGGGTATCGTCTCCTCCATCGGCACCGGCCAGGACGAGGTCGCGGCCTCGCTGCGCACGGCCAGATCGGGCGTCGTCACGGCCCCGGACCATGCCGCCTACGGCTTTCGCAGCCAGGTCTGGGCCCCGCCGTCGCTGGGCGTGACGGCCGAGGACTGGGCCCCGCTGGTCGACCGCCGCGCCGCCCGCTTCCTGGCCAATGGCATGGCCTGGGGGCATATCGCCTTCGAGGAGGCGCTGAAGGACAGCGGCCTGACGGCCGAGGAGATCCAGGATCCGCGCATCGGCCTGATCGTCGGCGAGGGCGGGCCCTCGACCCAGGTCATCCTGCAGGCCGCCGAGACGACGAAAGAGCGCGGTTCGCCCAAGCGGATCGGGCCGTTCGCCGTGCCCAAGGCCATGGCGTCGGGCCCCTCGGCCGTGCTGGCGACGTGGTTCCAGCTGAAGGGCATCAACTATTCGATCAGCTCGGCCTGCGCGACGTCCGCCCACTGCATCGGCGCGGCCGCCGAGCAGATCGCCTGGGGCAAGCAGGACGTGGTGTTCGCCGGCGGGGTCGAGGACGTCGACTGGTCGATGTCGAACATGTTCGACGCCATGGGCGCCATGTCGTCCAACTTCAACGAGACGCCCGCCGTCGCCTCCAGGGCCTATGACAAGGACCGCGACGGCTTCGTCATCGCCGGCGGGGCCGGCATTGTGGTGCTGGAGGAATACGAGCGGGCCGTGGCGCGCGGCGCGACCCTCTATGCCGAGGTCACCGGCTACGGGGCCAATTCCGACGGCTATGACATGGTCGCCCCCTCGGGCGAGGGCGCCGAGCGCTGCATGAGGATCGCGCTCGAAATGGCCGGGAATCCGAAGATCGACTATCTGAACCCGCACGGCACCTCGACGCCGGTCGGCGACAGCAAGGAGATGGGCGCGGTGCGCAACGTCTTCGGCGACCAGATGCCGATGATCAGCTCCACCAAGTCGCTGACGGGCCATTCCCTGGGCGCGGCGGGGGCGCAGGAGGCGATCTACTGCCTGCTGATGATGAAGCACGGCTTCGCGGCCGAGAGCGCCCACATCGAGACCCTGGACCCCGAGTTCGAGGGCATGCCGATCCTGCGGGCCCGCCATGACGGCGAGCTGCGGCACGTCATGTCCAACAGCTTCGGCTTCGGCGGCACCAACGGGACCTTGATCCTGTCGAAGGTGTGAGGCCCTCGACCCTCTCCCATGGGGAGAGGGTACGTGGTTCAGGCCGCCGCCTTCTGCTTGCCGGCGAAGTTGCCGTAGAAGGTCTCGCCCTTCGCGGCCATGTCGCGCAGCAGCCGGGGCGGGGTGAAGCGGTCGCCGTAGCGGGCGGCATAGACGTCGGCCTGTTCGACGAAGGCCGCGACGCCCATCTGGTCGATCATCGTGATCGGACCGCCGGTCCAGGGCGCGAAGCCCCAGGCCAGGATGGCACCCACGTCGGCCTCGCGCGGATCGTCGATCACGCCCTCTTCCCAGCAGCGGGCGACCTCGACGGCCTGACGGAACAACAGGCGGCGCTTCTGGTCCTCGACCATTTCGGGTGTCGAGTCGTTGATCGTGACCGGGGCCAGCTCGGACAGGCCCTTCCACAGGGTCTTGGGCTTCTGGTCATAGTCGTAGAAGCCCTTGCCGTTCTTGCGCCCGTAACGACCCAGATCCTCGACCATGGTCTTGACGATCTTCCAGCCGGGCAGGGGGACATAGGCGTCGCCCAGGTCCTCGGCCGTCTGTTTGGCGATCTTGACCGACAGGTCCAGGGCCACGTCGTCGTGCATCTCCAGCGGGCCGCGCGGCATACCGGTCATGCGGCCGATATTGTCGATCAGGGCGGGGGCGTAGCCCTCCTCCAGCATGGCCAGACCCTCGGCGATATAGGTGCCGAAGCAACGCGAGGTGTAGAAGCCGCGGCCGTCCTGGACGACGATCGGGGTCTTCTTGATCTTGATGACGTAGTCGAGCGCCTTGGCCAGGGCAGCCTGACCGGTCTTCTCGCCCATGATGATCTCGACCAGCATCATCTTGTCGACGGGCGAGAAGAAGTGGATGCCGATGAAATCCTCGGGCCGGACGCTGGCCTCGGCCAGGCCGGTGATCGGCAGGGTCGAGGTGTTGGAGCCGAACACGGCACCCGGGGCCAGCTGGGCCTCGGCCCGCTTCGTCACATCGGCCTTGATTTCGCGGTTCTCGAACACGGCCTCGATGACCAGATCCGAGCCCTTGATCAGGTCGTAGTCGGTGGTGGCGGTGACCGATCCCAGCAGGGCGTCATACTTGTCCTGGGTGATCTGGCCCTTGGACAGCCGCTTC
>CAMCIP010000244.1 GCA_945874855.1 Brevundimonas vancanneytii | reverse complement strand
GGCGACGTCTGGGACATCGACAGCCGCATCGAGATGGCCATGGACGCCCTGCGCTGCCCGCCCGACGACTGGGCGGTGACCAACCTGTCCGGAGGCGAGAAGCGCCGCGTGGCCCTGGCCCGGCTGCTGCTGTCCAAGCCCGACATGCTGCTGCTGGACGAACCGACCAACCATCTGGACGCCGAGTCCGTGGCCTGGCTGCAGCACCACCTGGAGGCCTTCCCGGGCTGCGTCATCCTGGTGACCCACGACCGCTATTTCCTGGACCTGGTGACCAGGTGGACGCTGGAACTGGACCGCGGCAAGGGCCACCCGCACGAGGGCAACTATTCCAGCTGGCTGGAGGCCAAGACAAAGCGCGTCGTGCAGGAGCAGTCGGAATCCGAAGCCCGCCAGCGCGCCCTGACCCGCGAACTGGAATGGGTCCGCTCGGGCGCCAAGGCGCGTCAGGCCAAGTCCAAGGCCCGTCTCGCCGCCTATGAGCGGATGGTGGCCGAGCAGGAAAACAGTCGCGCCGCCCAGACCCACGCCGTCATCCAGATCCCGCCCGGCCCGCGCCTCGGCAATGTCGTGCTGGAGGTCCAGGGGCTGGAGAAGTCCTATGGCGACAAGCTTCTGTTCAAGGACCTGACCTTCAAACTGCCGCCCAATGGCATCGTCGGCGTGATCGGTCCCAACGGCGCCGGCAAGTCGACCCTGTTCCGCCTGATCACCGGCCAGGAGGCGCCCGACGCCGGCACCCTGCGCCTCGGCGAGACGGTCAAACTGGCCTATGTCGACCAGTCGCGCGACGACCTGAAGCCGGACGAGACCATCTGGCAGGCCATCTCGGGCGGCACCGACGTGATGATGGTCGGCAAGCGCGAGATCAACACCCGCGCCTATGTCGGCAGCTTCAACTTCAAGGGTGGCGACCAGCAGAAGAAGGTCGGCCAGCTGTCGGGCGGAGAGCGCAACCGCGTCCACCTGGCCAAGACGCTCGCCACCGGCGGCAATCTGATCCTGCTCGACGAACCGACCAACGACCTGGACATCGAGACCCTGCAGAACCTCGAGGAGGCGCTGGAGGAGTTCGCCGGCTGCGCCGTGGTCATCTCCCACGACCGCTGGTTCCTCGACCGCCTCGCCACCCACATCCTGGCCTTCGAGGGCGACAGCCACGTCGAATGGTTCGAGGGGAATTTCCAGGCCTATGAGGACGACAAGAAACGCCGCCTCGGCGCCGACAGCCTGATCCCGCACCGGATCAAGTTCCAGAAATTCGGGCGCTAGGCCTTCACGGCACACATGCGCGAGGGGGCGGCTGGATCATCAGCCGCCCCCTTTTCTCTGTCGTTCAGTGCCTCACCCGCACATAGTCCCCCGGGGCGGGCGTCAGGGCCTTCAGACCCCCCTGCCCCGGCTCTCGCGCCGCGACCCGCTCGTCCGCGGCCTGCGCTTCCAGCCAGCCCTGCCATTCGGGCCACCAGGAGCCGTCCTTCTTCTCGGCGCCGGCCAGCCAGGCCTCGGGGTCGGCGGGGGCGTCGGCATTGGTCCAGTAGCCGTGCTTGTTGGCGGCCGGCGGGTTGATCATGCCGGCGTTGTGGCCCGAGCCGCCCATCAGGAAGCGGGTGGGGCCGCCGAAATGCCGGCGCTGGGCGTAGGTCGATTTCCAGGCCGAGACGTGATCGTCCTTCAGCGCCACAAGCATGACGGGGATGGTCACCTGCGACAGGTCCAGCGCCTGGCCGGCCAGGGTCAGGCCGCCGGGGTCCTTGAGCCGGTTGGCGCCCAGGACGTCAGCCCCGTATTCCTTCAGGAACCGGGCCGGGATGCGGGCCCCGTCGTCGAACCACCACAGCAGGTCCGAGGCGCGCGCCTCGTCGCCCAGCAGATAGTGGGTCACCACCGACGACCAGATCAGGTCGTTGGCGCGCACGGTGGCGAACAGCTTGGTCAGGTCGTGCGCCTCCACATAGCCCTTCTGGTCCAGATGGCGGTGGAAGGCGGCCAGGTCCCCGGGGCCGGTGAAGACCGACCATTCGCCGATGTCAGCGAAGTCGACCAGGGCGGCGATCAGGGTGGCGGAGGCGACGCGTTCGCCCTCGCCCCGCGCGGCCAGCAGGGCCAGGGTCATGGCCGTCAGCGTGCCGCCCAGGCAGTAGGAGACCAGTTCGACGTCGGCCTGGTCCGTGGCCGTCCGGACCGCCTCCATGGCGGCGAGGACGCCCTCGACCACATAGGCCTCCAGCCCCTTGTCGGCGTGGCTCTCGTCCGGATTGGCCCAGGAGATCACAAAGGTGGTGTGACCCTGATCCACCAGCCATTTCAGATAGCTGGCCTTGGGCGTCAGGTCGAAGAGGTAGTATTTGTTGACCAGGGGCGGGACGAAGAGCAGCGGCCGGCGGTGCACCGTCTCCGTGGTCGGGGCGTACTGGATCAGCTCGAACAGGTCGTTGCGGAACACGACCGCGCCGGGGGTGGCGGCGACGTTGCGGCCCAGTTCGAAGTCGTTCGGCGCGCGGCGGGTGACCAGACCCTGACCCTTGCCGACGTCTTCCAGCAGGTTGGACAGGCCGGTCAGCAGGCTGAGGCCGCCGCTCTCGATCGTGCGACGCACCACCTGCGGATTGGTGTGGGCATAGTTCGAGGGCGACAGGGCGTTCATCAGCTGGCGGCCGGCGAAGTCGACGCGGGCGCGGGTCGCCGCGTCCACGGGGGCGGCGGCGACGAAGTCCTGCATCTGGCGGGCGGACAGCAGATAGGCCTGCTTCAGCCAGTCATAGACGGGCTCTTCCGTCCATGCGGCGTCAGCGAAGCGGCGGTCGCTGCGGTCAGGGGCGGCGACGGGGTCCGGCGTGCCGCCCATGGCGCGCTCGGCCATGGCGCCCCACAGGGCGGTCCAGTCGGTCCAGCCCTTGATCTGGGCGTCGATCAGGGCGGCCGGGTTGGCCATGACCGACAGGTTGAAGTCCACCATGGCCCGGGTCAGGGTGGTGGGGTCATAGGGCAGGGCTTCCGGGGCCGCCGCCTGGGCCATTGTGGTGCGCACGGCGGCCGCGGCGTTCCACATCAGGCCGGTCAGGGTCTCGGCCACCACCTCCGGATCGGGCGGGACCGGCAGAGGCGGGGACTTGGGCTGCACCTTCAGGCCTCCAGCGCCGTCAGGACGTCCACGGCGTCGCAATCCTGGGGCGCCACGAACAGCAAGGCCAGAGCGCGGTCGGGGTTCCGCGCCGTCCAGACGGGGCACAGGGCCTCGTCACCAAACGCCGGGGCCCGGGTCGCGGGGGCCGGGGCGGTGGGGCGGAAGGCGAGAGCGTCGAAGGCCATGGGGCACCTGCTGGGGTCGAACGTCGTTCGACGCTCCATGCCATGGCTTTTTCGCCCTGACGATGCGAGAGTATGCGCAATCGTTGTGCGTTTTTGCACAGGACCATTGTGACCGACTTCAACTGGAACGACCTGCGCGCCTTTCTGGCGGTCGCCCGCACGGGCCGTCTGACGGCGGCAGCGGCGCGGCTGGGGGCCGATCACACCACGGTGGCGCGGCGGATCGCGGCGCTGGAGGCGGCGCTGGGCGCGCGCCTGTTCGACCGCAGCCCCCAGGGCTATGCCCTGACCGCGCATGGCGAGCGGCTCATGCCCTCGGCCGAGCAGGTCGAGAGCCTGACCCTGCGGGCCGCCGGCCAGGTGGGGGCGGCGGACCAGACCCTGACCGGAGCGGTGCGGATCGGGG
>CAMCIP010000243.1 GCA_945874855.1 Brevundimonas vancanneytii | reverse complement strand
GGCGCCGTCGGGCGACGCCCACCCCAGACTCCAGCCCGACCCGGCCTCGGTTGCCTGACGCGGTTGCGGCGGCGCGGGCAGAACCGGGCGATGGACCACGCCGTCCACCGTGACCTCCCCGTCCAGCCGCGCGGCGTCCACCCTCAGGGCCCATGCGCCTGTCGCATCGGGCGTGACCGTCATTTCGGCGCCCTGCCCCAGCCTGACCGTCACGGCCGCGCCCTCCGGACTGCGTCCGGACAGCACCGCCATACGGCCGTCGCCGTCGATGGCGCCGAGTCCCGCCTGGACGTCCAGCCGGCGCGTCGGCGCGCCGGGGGACAGGGCAAGTGCCGGCCCCACAGCCAGGATCAACAGGCTCTCGGGCGCGCGCAGACCCTCCTCACCCGCCTGATCCTCCGCGGTCAGCGCCAGGTCCCCTCCCCCGTGGCGCAGACGCAGGAGAAAGCGCCCCTCGGCGGTCGCCGTCGCCGCATGCGCCACGCCATCCGGTCCGCGCATGACCACCCGGGCACCCGGCGTGGCGCGGCCCGACAGAATCATGACGCCCGGCTCACGCTCGACCCGGTCCACGATCGGTGGCGTGCGCCAGCGCGCCGGGTCGGCGGCCGCTTCGGGACCGGCCGCGCCGTTGCCGTCGCCGCAGGACGAGACCAGGAGCGCGGCCATCAGGCCGCCCAGTCGCCACAGGCGGGTCGGACGGCGATGCAGGGACAGGTTCAACCGGGGCACGCGCCTACATCCCCCAAGGCTGTCGTGCTGTCGAGGCGCCAGGCCCCGTCAGTGCGACTTCCCTGCAACATGACCGCTGATAAGTTATCGACGATCACTTTATCGCGGGTTTTGAAACGCAACGGACGTTGACATCAACGGGTCATGCCTTCTCCTTGCCGCCGGCCCTCCCCGCCACATCCTCATGGAGACGACAGACCATGCGTGCCCTCATCCTTGCTGCCGTGCTCGCCTTCGCCGCCCCGGTCGCTGCCCAGGCGCCGACGGGCTCTTCCCTGACGCTCAGCGATGCCGGGTCGGCCCCTGCCGGTCGCGTCATCATCGACGGCGCCAGCTGGTCCTGCGACGGGGCGACCTGCACCGCCACGGGCGGGGCCAACCAGCCCGCCACCCGCGCCTGCCGTCGCGTCGTCGCCCGCCTGGGCAAGGTCAGCGGCTTCAGCTGGAAGGGTCAGGCCCTGTCGGCCGACCAGCTGGCGGCCTGCAACGCCTGAATGCCCTGGGAAGGCGGGGCGGCCTGATCAGGCTGTCTCGCCTTTCAGCCGCGCCGCGATCCGCTCACGGCCGATCAACGGGATCAGCGCGGCCATCTCCGGCCCATGCGTCTGCCCCGTCAGACCCAGACGCAGCGGCTGGAACAGGGCCCTGCCCTTCGCCCCCGTCTCGGCCTTGACCGCCTCGGTCCAGCTGCTCCAGGTCCCCGCGTCGATCGTGTCGGGAAGCAGGCGCGCCGCCGTCTCGGCGAACGCCGCGTCCTCGATGACCGGCGTCACGGGCCCGCGTACAAGTCGCGCCATTTCAACTACATCTGCAAACTTCTGAAGGTTGGCGCGCACCACCTCCCAGAACGCCTCGCCGAGATCAGCGTCCAGCACCGTGAGCCGGGGCCGGGCGGCGTCATAGGACATGGCGTGCAGGGCCTGGGCGTTCAGCCGCTCCAGATCGGCCGTATCGTAGCGCGCCGGCGACCGGCCCATCTTCTCGAAGGCGAAGCCGGCGCCGAGGGCTTCGATCGAGTCCGCGACCTCCAGCGGGTCCGACGTGCCGATCCGCCCCAGATGGCTGACGATGGCAATCGGCTCCTGCCCCTGGTCACGCATCTCGGCGATCGACAGCGACCCCAGACGCTTGGACAGCGCCTGTCCATCCGCCCCGACCAACAGCGGCATATGGGCGAAGCCGGGCACAGTGCCGGCCCAGCCCGCATCGATCAGCGCCTCGAAGATCTCGATCTGCGCCCCGGTGTTGGTCACATGGTCCTCGCCGCGGATCACATGGCTGATGGCCATGTCCAGATCGTCGACGACCGACGGCAGGGTGTAGAGGAACAGCCCGTCCTCCCGGATCAGCACAGGATCCGACATCGAGGCCGTATCCACCTCGGCATGGCCGCGCGACAGGTCTTCCCAGGCGACGCGGCGACCCTCCAGCCGGAAGCGCCAGTGCGGCCTGCGCCCCTCGGTCTCGAAGGCGGCGATCTCGTCCGGCGTCAGCGACAGGGCGGCGCGGTCATAGATGGGCGGCAGTCCGCGCGACAACTGCACCTTGCGGCGCCGGTCCAGTTCCTCGGCCGTCTCGTAACAGGCGTACAGGCGACCGGCGGCCTTCAGCGCCGCCGCGGCAGCCTCATAGCGGTCGAACCGCCGGGACTGGTTGTGCCGCTCGTCCCAGACCAGTCCCAGCCAGCGCAGGTCGTCCTCGATGCCCTGTTCATACTCGGGCGTGGATCGCGCCAGGTCGGTGTCGTCGATGCGAAGCACGAAGGCCCCGCCCTGGCCCTTGGCGAACATCCAGTTCACCAGGGCGGTGCGGACATTGCCGACGTGAAGCTTCCCCGTCGGCGACGGGGCGAAACGGACCTTGACGGACATTCTGGGAACCCTGGAAACGCGAAGCCGCGACAGGTCGCGCCGCCCCCGGGCGAAGTCAAGGCGATCAGTCCCGGGGAACGCGCGCGGCCGTGCAGTGCCGCAGTCCCCCTGCGCCGTCAGTCGTCGCGGTGGACGCGTTCGCGGCGCTCGTGGCGCTCCTGGGCCTCGACCGAAAGCGTCGCCGTCGGCCGGGCTTCCAGCCTGCCGAGGCTGATCGGCTCGCCGGTCTCCTCGCAATAGCCGTAGGAGCCATCCTCGATGCGACGCAGCGCCTCGTCGATCTTGGAGATCAGCTTGCGCTGCCGGTCCCGGGTGCGCAGCTCAAGGGCCCGGTCGGATTCCGACGAGGCCCGGTCCACCAGGTCGGGATGGTTTTCGGTTTCGGCCTTCAGGTTGACGACCGTGCCCTTGGACTCCTTGAGAATCTCGTCCTTCCAGGCCAGCAGCTTGCCCTTGAAATAGGCCAGCTGCCGATCGTTCATGAAGGGTTCGGCGTCCGAGGGCCGGTATCCGGCCTCGACCTCGGGCGTCCGTGAAGCCAATGCGGTCATCGCAATCACGCTCGACTTAAGCGCCCCCCTGCGGCGCAAGCAGGCCTATAGGCAGGTCTCGGAGTCGCCACAACGCCGTTGTGAGCCCGAAGGGCCGCTTAAGCTTCACGTCCGCGTCAGGACGTGACAATTCTCCATCACCTCGAGAGCGGGCTGCGGCATTCCGTCCGGAATTCCTCGACTTATGCTGCAGTGCGGCGCGTTTCCCGCTTGGCCAGCTCCACCGCGGCGCGCAGGTCGATCTGGCCAAGGACCTCGGCCAGATCTGCGTCCTCGACCTCGGCCCCCGCCTCGCGAGAGGCCCGGGCCAGCCGGAGCAGCGCCGCCTCGTCGTCCTCCCCGCCCAGGGCTGTCAGCCGCAGGGCCTCCAGCCCGTCCAGCAGGCCATGACCGCGCCGCAAGGCCCGGCGGCGACGCTCGGTGACGCTCTCCACGCCCTGAAGCGCCATCAGGGCGGACACGTCACCCGGTCCAGCCGCTGCCGCGGTCGCGGAGGCGGCGGTCGCGCCCGCGCCCGCCGAAGGCCCTGCCGGCACGGAGAAGCCCGCGCCCGTCCGGCTCGGACGCGCACTCTGGTGGGGGGCAA
>CAMCIP010000242.1 GCA_945874855.1 Brevundimonas vancanneytii | reverse complement strand
CGAGATCGGCGGCCTCGGCAAGGGCATGGCCTGCGCCGGGAACGTCGCCGCTGGCGCGGCGCTGCCGGGCTTGGTCGAGATGGCGGTCGATGGCGTCGCCCATGCGCCGTTTCTAGCAGATCAGGCGGCCTGCAGCAGCCTGCGCAGATGTACCTGCATGTCCGGCGCGCCGACCACGACCTCGGCGCCTGACAGGGGATCGACGTCGTCGGAGACGCCCGTCACCGTGCCGCCCGCCTCGGTCATCAGCAGCAGGCCGGCCGCCACGTCCCACTTCTGCAGGCCGCGCTCATAGAAGGCGTCGTAGCGGCCCATGGCGGTCCAGGCCAGGTCCAGCGCCGCCGAGCCCAGACGGCGGATGCCGGCCACGCGCTGGCCCACCGCGTGCAGGTCCTTGATGGCCTGGGCGTGGCCCGGGCGGCCGAGGAAGGGCAGGCCGGTGGCGATCAGGCCGTCGGCCAGGTCCCTGCGGCCCGAGACGCGGATGCGCTGGTCGTTCAGGTGCGCGCCCTTGCCCTTCTCGGCCCAGAACAGCTCGTTCTGCACAGGATTGTAGGTCACGCCCGCCACGATCTCGCTGGTGCCGTCGGGGCTGTGCCGCTCCAGCGCCACGGTGATGGCGAAGTGGGGCATGGCGTGCATGAAATTGGTCGTGCCGTCGATCGGATCGACGATCCAGGTGTGGGACTTGTCGGTGCCCTCGATCAGGCCGCGCTCCTCGCCCAGGAAGCCATAGCCGGGGCGGGCCTTGGTCAGGAGCTCGAACAGGGTCTGTTCGGCGCGGACGTCGGCGGCGGTGACGAAGTCGGCGGGCCCCTTGCGCGACACCTGCAGGTTCGCGACCTCGCCGAAGTCGCGCATCATCGGCCGCCCGGTCTTGCGGACCGCGTCGATCATGACTTGAAGAAGGGCGGAAGCTAAAGCCAAGGTTCGAGGTTCCGGGAGCTGGGGGCCAGGAGGGATTACGAGGCAGGAACCGGTTCTCCCTGGAACCTGAAACCTGGCACCTCCAACCTATTCTGCGCGGCGGACGTATTCGCCGGTGGCGGTGTCGACGACGATCTTCTCGCCGGCCGACATATAGGGCGGGATCATGATGCGCACGCCGTTGTCGGCGATGGCGGGCTTGTAGGACGACGAGGCCGTCTGGCCCTTCACCGTCGGCTCGGTCTCGGCGACGGTCAGGGTCACCTGGTCGGGCAGGCTGAGGCCGATAGGCCGGTCCTCGTGCATCTCGATGACGACCTTCATCCCGTCCTGGAGGTAGGGGATGCTGTCCTCGCCGACCCAGTCCTTCTGCAGTTCGATCTGCTCATAGGTCTGGTCGTCCATGAAGACGAGGGCGTCGCCCTGTTCGTACAGGTAGGAAAAGTCTTTCTGTTCAAGCGTGACGCGCTCGACCTTGTCTTCCGACCGGAAGCGTTCGTTCAGCTTGTTGCCGGTCTCGAGGTTCTTGGCCTCGACGTTGGCGAAGGCACCGCCCTTGCCGGGCTTGACGTGGCTGGCCTTGGTCACGACCCACAGGCCGCCGTTATGCTGAAGCACCATGCCGGGCTTGATGGTGTTGCCGTTGATCTTCATCGGGTCTCGGGGGGTTTGCGCGCGCGGCCGGACTGTCCGGGGACGCGACGGATCGGGCGCAGTCCCTAGAGGATCGGGCCGATCCCGGCAAGCGGACCGTCAGGGGACGGTCGCGGGCGCTCCGGCCGATACGGGTCGCCGCGACCGCGGTCGTATCGGCTCATTCGGGCTCATCGGCCGCCCCCTCCAGATCCGCCGCGTCGAACGCATAGTCCAGCAGGTCGCCCGGCCGGCACTTCAGCGCCGCGCACAGGCGCGCGAGGGTGCGAAAGCGGATGCCCTTCACCTTGCCGGACCGGAACAGCGACAGCTGCGTCTCCGACAGGCCGACTTCCTGCGCCAGATCCCTGGCCTTCAGGCCCCGGGACAGAATCAGGGCGTCGAGCGTCACGCGCACGGGCATCAGATCATCTCGTCCAGCTCGGCCTGGACCCGGTCGGCCTGGTCGATCACCCGGCCCAGCAGGAACAGGGCCCCGCCGATCATGCCCAGGGTCATGCCGGCGACGTCGAAATGCAGGAAGCTGCCGCGGCCGCCCTCGATGACGCGGGCCAGATTGGTCACCACGAAGACGCTCATCACCCCGCCCAGGCCGAGGGCCAGTCCGACGCGTCGCAGGGCGGAGCCGAGGATCGGCTGGATCAGGCGGCCCCTGGCCACCTGGCCCAGGGCGCTCCCGATCGACCAGACCGCGAACAGATAGAAGAGGGTCGGCAGGCGGAACAGGAGCTCGTCGATCATCCCCCCGGGCCAGGCGCCGTCGCGCAGGGCGATCAGGGCGGGGAAGACGAGGTGGAGCAGCGCCAGCAGGGCCCCCACGCTGACCACCATGAAGACGGCCAGCCAGCGGAACTGGGCGCACATGGCCCGGAACCGGGCCAGATCGGGCGAGCTCATGGGGCCTCCGAAACTGTCAGATCTTTAATCTTGACTTAAAGACGCGGGCTTTGCAACTTTATCTAAGAGTTAAACGAAGCGAGGAAGCCGGCCATGGTCGCCGCCATCGAGACGATCGGGCTGACGCGGCGCTTCGGCCCGAACCTGGCGGTCGACCGGGTGTCGATGACCGTGCCGGAACGGGCGGTCTATGGCTTCCTGGGCCGCAATGGCGCCGGCAAGACCACCACGCTGAAGATGCTGCTGGGCCTGATCCGGCCGACGGCCGGCACGGCGCGCGTCGCCGGGATCGATGTGGCGGGCGACCGGCTGGGCGCCGCGCGCAGGGTGGGGGCCCTGCTGGAGGCGCACGGCTTCTACGCCAACCTGTCGGGCCGCGAGAATCTGGACCTGACCCGCACCCTGCTGCGCCTGCCGGTGACGGAGGTCGATCGGGTGCTGGAGGTGGTGGAGATGACCGCCGACGGCCGTCGCCGCGTCTCGGACTATTCGCTGGGCATGCGCCAGCGGCTGGGACTGGCCCGGGCCCTGCTGGGTGCGCCACCGGTGCTGATCCTCGACGAGCCGACCAACGGCCTTGACCCGGACGGCATCGCCGACATGCGCCGCTTTCTGAAGGCCCTGCCGGACCGGACGGGCGCGACCGTCCTGCTGTCCAGCCATCTGCTCAGCGAGATCGAACAGACCGCCACCCACATCGGCATCATCCATGCCGGCCGCCTGGTGCTGGAAGGCGAACTGGCTGCCCTGAAGGCCGATCAGGCACCGGAGATCGCCCTGCGCGTCGACGACCCGGTCCGGGGCGCGGAGGTACTGCGCCGCCACGACCTGACCCTGAGCGAGGAGGCGGACGATCTGGTCGCCCGCCTGCGGCCGGGAGCCGATCATGACGCCACCGTCGCCGCACTGACGCGCGCCCTGGTCGAGGCCGGGGTGGGCGTCTTCGCCATCGGTGCCCGCGCGCGGTCGCTGGAAGGCATCTATCGGCAGGCATCGGCCGCCACACCCGTCAAGCCCGCCGTCCCGGAGATCGCCCGATGATGACCGCCCTCGTGGTCGAGATCCGCAAGCTGAACCGCTCGCTGGCGCTGCTGCTGGCCCTGGCCGCGCCTTCGCTGATCGGCATCTTCGCCTTTTTCAACATCAGCCGGTTCGACCAGCCGGGGCCCTGGGACCAGTGGCTGACGACATCTGTCGGCATCTGGGCCTTCTTCATGCTGCCGATGAGCGTCACGGCCCTGACGGCCCTGGTGGCCCAGATGGAGCATGCGCCGCG
>CAMCIP010000241.1 GCA_945874855.1 Brevundimonas vancanneytii | reverse complement strand
CGGTTCAGTTCGGCGGTACGGTCGCCGGTGGGCCGGGGGGCCGAGATCAGCCGCACCTCATCCGCATCCGCGCCCTGGGCTCGCGTGACGGGGACTGCGGGCGGCGACGCCTGCGGTTCCAGCGACGCATAGGCGACGGGCCCCGACAGCTCCGGACCGATGCCGAAGCCGCGCTGCTCGAAGAAGACCTGGGCGACGGCGATCGGCTCGCCGCGACGGCGCAGGGCGGCGACCTCGAACCCCGTCGACATGAGGGCGGCCACATGGTCGTTGCGCGTGGCGCTGGAGCGACCGCCCAGGACCACCGTGATCAGGCGCCGGCCGTCGCGCACGGCCGAGGCGGCCAGATTGTAGCCGGAGGCGTTGGTGAAGCCGGTCTTGATGCCGTCATACCCCTGGCCGGCGTTCAGCAGGCCATTGGTGTTGCGGTACTCGCGCCCGCCGTAGAGCCAGCTGTTCACGCCGAAGAAGCTGTAGTGTTGCGGATGATCGCGCAGCAGGGCCCGGCACAGCAGGGCCAGGTCCCGGGCCGAGGTGAGCTGGCGGCTGTCGGGCAGGCCATTGGCGTTCACGAACCGGGTCTCCGTCATGCCCAGCTCTTCGGCCTTCAGGGTCATCTGGGCAGCGAAGCGCGCCTCTGACCCCGACACATGTTCGGCCAGGGCGACGGCCATATCATTGGCCGAGCGGATGGCTGTGGCCAGGATGGCGTCCCTTACGGTGATGGTCTGGCCGGCCGCCAGGCCCAGCTTGGACGGCGGCTGACTGGCGGCGCGCGGCGACACACGGATCACATCGTCGAGCTTGATCCGCCCGTCGTTGAGCGCGTCGAACACCAGATACAGCGTCATCACCTTGGTGATGGACGCGGGATAGCGGCGCGCATCGGCATGCCGGGCGAACATCACCTCGCCGGACTCGGCGTCGATCACAATGGCGGCATAGCGCAGGTTTTCCTGCGCCTGTGGCGGTGCCACCCCCGGGGTGACGCTCAGCGACATCGTCAGCAGGATCGAAACGATCGCCAGCGTCCGGCGTAGAATCAAGGCCATCCCTCACTCACTCGCTGCTCGCCCGCGCCCCGGACCCCAACCCGTCACGTCAGACCTAGCATGGGCGCGCCCAGTTTCGTGGTCGTTAACGGCGCGTCAACGCAGATTTGAAGACTTCTCCCGCCACGCGATTGTGCGGTGCACCATTTCTCCTTGACGTCCTTTCGCACATGCACCATATGGGCGTCGCGAGCGGGTTCGACCGTTCCAAAGATCATGGCGGCGATCCACGCCGCAGCACCGTTCAGGAGAGACCCTCATGGCCGACAGCGCCGAAACCATCACCGCCGCCACCAAGAAGACGGTGGAAGCCACCACTGCCCAGGTCAAGGCTTCGGCCGAAAAGGTCCAGGCCCAGACCCAGAAGTTCCAGGCCGCCGGCGCCCAGGCGTTCCGTGAAGGCGTCGACAAGTCGGTCGCCTCGCTGACCGAGATCAACGACCTCGGCAAGAAGAACCTGGAAGCCATGGTCGAGTCGGCCACGGCCGCCCAGCGCGGCGTCGAGTCGCTGTCGCAGCACGCCATGGCCTTCTCGAAGAAGTCGTTCGAGGACTCGGTCGCGGCCGCCCAGTCGATGGCCCAGGCCCGTTCGGTCCAGGAACTGCTCGAGCTGCAGACCAACTGGGCCAAGTCGGCGACCGAGGCCTATCTGGCCGGCGTCACCAAGATGACGGACGTCATGACCGCCTCGGTCAAGGACAGCTTCAAGCCCATCAACGAGCGCGTCACCGCCTCGGTCGAGAAGTTCCAGGCCGCCCGCTAAGGCCGACCACAGTCGCGTCGCGTAAGAGTATAGAGAGGCCCCCGGCGGAAACGTCGGGGGCCTTTTTCCTTGCCTCTGTCCCTCGGATGCGACGCTCTGCGCAAAGCTGTGACTTGCCGCCGCTTCAATTCCGGCCATCATTCCCCATCTGTCCATCGACTCCCCAACCGGACGACGCATGCCCACCAGACGGTCAGGTGATCAGGGAAACGGCCTCGGTGCCGCGACCGTCACCGAAACAAAGCCGAAGCTTCAGAAGCCCTCGCTCTATCGGGTGCTGATCCTGAACGACGACTACACACCTATGGAATTCGTCGTCTACGTGCTGGAGCGGTTCTTCCAGAAGGACCGCGAGGCCGCCACCCGCATCATGCTGCATGTGCACCAGCATGGCGTCGGGGTCTGCGGCGTCTTCACCTACGAAGTGGCCGAAACCAAGGTCGCCCAGGTGATCGAAACCGCCAGGCGTCACCAGCATCCCCTGCAATGCACGATGGAAAAGGACTGAGCGCTTGCCCTCCTTCTCGCGCCCGCTCGAAGAAACCCTGCACCGCGCCGTTCACTATGCGAACGCGCGCCGGCATGAATACGCCACGCTCGAGCACCTGCTGCTCGCCCTGATCGACGATCCGGACGCGTCCGGCGTCATGAGCGCCTGCAACGTCGATCTGCCGGCGCTCAAGGCCGCCCTGACCCTCTACGTCGACAACGACCTGGCCGCCCTGGCCACGGCCGACGGCGACGACGCCAAGCCGACGGCCGGCTTCCAGCGCGTGATCCAGCGCGCCGTCATCCACGTCCAGTCTTCGGGTCGCGACGACGTGTCGGGCGCCAACGTCCTGGTCGCCATCTTCTCGGAGCGCGAGAGCCACGCCGCCTACTTCCTGCAGGAGCAGGACATGACCCGCTATGACGCGGTCAACTACATCGCTCACGGCATCGCCAAGAAGCCGGGCACGGGCGAGACCCGTCCGGCGCGCGCCGCCCCGGGCCAGAGCCCCGAGGACGCCGACGACGCCGCCGCCGCCAAGACCGGCGGAGAGGCGCTGGAGGCCTATTGCGTCGACCTCAACGAGAAGGCGCGCAAGGGCAAGGTTGACCCCCTGATCGGCCGCCATGCCGAGGTCGAGCGGTCGATCCAGATCCTGTGCCGGCGCACCAAGAACAACCCCCTGCTGGTGGGCGACCCCGGCGTCGGCAAGACCGCCATCGCCGAGGGCCTCGCCCGCAAGATCGTCAAGGGCGAGGTGCCCGACGTGCTGCGGGGCGCGACCATCTACAGCCTGGACATGGGCGCCCTGCTGGCCGGCACCCGATACCGTGGCGACTTCGAGGAGCGGCTGAAACAGGTCGTCAAGGAGCTGGAGACGCACGACGACGCCATCCTGTTCATCGACGAGATCCACACCGTGATCGGGGCCGGTGCCACCTCCGGCGGCGCCATGGACGCGTCGAACCTACTGAAGCCGGCCCTGGCCTCGGGCACCCTGCGCTGCATGGGCTCCACGACCTACAAGGAGTACCGCCAGCATTTCGAGAAGGACCGCGCTCTCGTCCGGCGCTTCCAGAAGATCGACGTCAACGAGCCGACGCTGGAAGACACGGTCAAGATCCTGAAGGGGCTCAAGAGCTCCTACGAGGGTCACCACAAGCTGCGCTACACCGACGGGGCCATCCGCACGGCGGTGGAACTGTCGGCCCGCTACATGACCGACCGCAAACTGCCGGACAAGGCGATCGACGTCATCGACGAGGCGGGGGCGTCGCAGATGCTGCTGCCGGAATCCCGGCGCAAGAAGGTCATCGGCCAGAAGGAGGTCGAGGCCGTCATCGCCAAGATAGCCCGCATCCCGCCGAAGTCGGTCTCCAAGACCGACACCGAGAGCCTCAAGGAACTCAAGGCCGACCTGAACCGGGCCGTCTTCGGTCAGGACGCGGCGATTGAACAGGTCTCCGCCGCCATGAAGCTGGCCCGCGCCGGCCTGCGGGA
>CAMCIP010000240.1 GCA_945874855.1 Brevundimonas vancanneytii | reverse complement strand
CCCGGCAAGCTGGCGGCCATCGGCCGGCTGGACCTGTCACCGCGCGCCGTCGTGCTGTCGATCGCAGCGGGAGTCCTGGTGCTGGCCCTGGTCATGGCCACCGGCTCGCGCGCGGAGAGACTGGGCGGCAGCCTGGTCGAGGCCTATGGGTCCGGCACGGCGGCTCTGGGGCTGAAGTTGAAGCGCGTCCGCATCGAGGGTGCGGGCGAGACCGTGCGTCCACAGGTTCAGGCGGCCCTCGGTCTGGCGCTCGACGCGCCCATGACGACCCTGGATCTGGACGCCGTCGCCGAGCGAGTGCGGACCGTGGGCTGGGTGCGCGAGGTCCGGGTGGTGCGGCTGTATCCCGACCTGTTGCTGGTCCAGGTCGCCGAGCATGACCGGCTGGCCGTCTGGCAGGACGGCGAGCGGGCCTGGGTGATCGACGCCTCGGGCCGGCCGATCCCGGGCGCCGACGCCGGCACCCACGCCGACCTGCCGCTCGTGGTGGGCCACGGCGCAGATGCCGCCGCGCCTGCCATCCTGCCCCTGATCGCCCAGCGGCCGCGGCTGGCCTCCCAGGTCGACGCCCTGGTGCGGGTCGATGACCGCCGCTGGGATGTCCTGCTGAAGAACGGCGGTCTGATCCGCCTCCCGGCCCAGGACCAGGAGGCCGCCCTGATCACGCTGGACGGTCTGGATTCGCGCCGTCGTCTGTTCGATCTGGGCTTTGAGCTGGTCGACCTGCGCACGCCCGGCAATCTGGTCATCCAGGGCGGGGCGGTCGGTTCCACGGCCAGACCAGGGGAGGCGTCCGGTGCGTCCGCGTAAGCTTGAACTCGAGGGAACGCCCGGCCGCGCACCGGTCGTCGCGGCGCTGGACCTGGGACAGTCGAAGACCGCCTGCTTCATCATGAAGCCCGATGGCGCACGGCACGCCGACCGCACGGTGCGGGTCGCCGGCTTCGGCCATGTGCAGTCGCGCGGCGTCCAGGGCGGCCTGCTGGTCAATATGGAAGAGGCGGCCCAGGCCGTCTGCCGGGCGGTCGAGCGCGCCGAGCGCGCCGCCGCCGTGCCGGTGTCGGGCGTCGTCGTGACCACCTCGATCGGCCAGATGGCCAGCCGGCGGGTTCACGCCCGGGTGTCGCTGGGGGCCAATCCGGTCGGCGATGCCGATCTGGCCCGCGCCATCGCCGCCGCGCTGGACGAGGTGCGGATGCCCGATCGCCGCCCGATCCATGTCATGCCCGTGGGGTGGTCCGTGGACGGGGCGCGGGGACTGCGCGACCCGCGCGCCCTGAAGGGCGGGACCCTGGGACTGGACCTGCTCGTCGTGTCGATGGCCGAGGCCAGCTTTGCGGCCCTGAGCCATTGTCTGGAACTGGCCCATCTGGATCTGCAGGGTGTGGTGGCCGCGCCCCTGGCCTCGTCGCTGGCGGCGCTGGAAGAAGACGAGATGGATCTGGGCTGCGTCTGCATCGACATGGGGGCGGGCGTGACCTCGGCCGCGGTCTGGGGCGGACGCTCCCTGCTGCACATCGACGGCCTGAACGTGGGCGGCGACCGGGTGACGTCGGACGTGGCCCTGGGCCTGTCTACGTCCCGCGCGGGGGCTGAGCGGCTGAAGACCCTGCACGGCTCGGCCATGGCCTCGTCCCACGAGGATCGCGAGATGCTGGAGGCCCCCCAGCGCGGTGAGGCCCCCGACGGGGCGACCGTGCACGTCCCCCGGGCCATGCTGAAGACCGTCATCGCCCCCCGCGTCGAGGAGACGCTGGAACTGTTGCGCGACCAGCTGAAGGCCGCCGGTGCGGGGCCGGAGGCGGGCGCCGGCGTCGTGCTGACCGGTGGGGCCAGCCAGCTGAACGGCGTGCGCGAACTGGCGATGCGGGTGTTCGACCGGCCCGTCCGGCTGGCCCGCCCCTTCCGCGCGCCCCACCTGGCCGACGCCGCCTCGGGACCGGCCTTCTGCGCCGCGGCAGGCGTTCTGCTGCGGGCCGCCTATGGCCCGCGGGAGTCCGTGTCGGCCCGCAAGCTGATGGCGAGACAGATCGGCGCAGCCGATGCGCCTCGCGCCGGACGGCGCGGTGTGGTGGGCCAACTCGCGGTCTGGCTGAAAGAGAACCTCTGACCGCCCCCGCGCCACGCGGGAGCGGTGGCGCGCGCATTTCCCTTCCATGGCGACAGTGTGTCCGGATTGTAACATACAGGGCCATGGATGGTCATGATCGGAACACAAAGCCTTGTGGCGGCGGCGGTTGCTGCTAGCGTGATGGGTGGGGACGCAGCCTGTGGGAGCAGGCGCGCGTCGTTGCACACTTTATTTTGCTTGGGGCCAGACACATGCTTTTGAAGCGCAAGTACCTCTTCGGAACGACCATTCTCGCGGGCGTCATGGCCCTCGCGGCCCCGGCCTTCGCCCAGGACGCCAGCCAGGACCCGGAAGCCACCGAGGTCGATGAAATCGTCGTCACCGGTTCGCGCATCCGTCGCGACCCGACCAACTCGCCCACCCCGCTGATCCAGGTCCAGCGCGAACAGCTGCTGGAGACCGGTCTCGCCACGGTGATCGACTATCTGGCCACCATCCCGGCCCTGTCGAACTCGCTGGTGCCGTCGGACACGACCGGCAACAACCTGAACGACGGCGGCCTCGAGTTCGCCAACCTGCGCTCGCTGGGTTCGGGCCGCACCCTGACCCTGGTTGACGGTCGCCGTCACGTCGGCTCGGCCGCGGGCAGCCTGGGCGTCGACACCTCCATCATTCCCCGCCTGCTGATCGAGAACATCGAGATCATCACCGGCGGCGGCTCGTCGGTTTACGGCGCTGACGCCGTCTCGGGCGTGGTCAACTACATCCTGCGCAAGGATTTCGAAGGCCTCGAGGTCGACGCCAACTTCGGCCAGCTGGTCCGGGACGGTGCCGCCGACACCCGCCGCATCTCGGTGCTGGCCGGTGCCAACTTCTTCGACGACCGGCTGAACGTCTACGCTCACGGCGAATATGAGCGGGCCGAGGAAGTGTTCGCCGAACACATCAACTGGCTGCAGGACGGCCGCATCCGTCTGGGCGTCGACGCCGACCCGACCAACACCCTCTTCGGCCCGGCCGCCGACGGCGTCTTTGATATCGGCCAGTTCTTCGGTGCCCGTCGCCTGGACCGCCCGACCTGGGGTTCGACCACCCTGGCCAACATGCAGCGGCCCAGCCCGAACAACGATCCGGACGTGCCGTTCGCCGACTGCGCCGGCCCGTCGACCTCGGGCAACTGCTACGCCGTCGATCCGGCCTACACCTACTGGTACACCGGCCCGACGGCGCGTCTGGCCAACTTCGGCCAGCGCATCGGCAACACCGGTGCCAACCGTCCGTGGAACATCGGCGGCGACGGCGAGCCCGCCAACCAGACCGCCTTCGACCAGCGCTCGCGCTTCCCCTTCCAGGAGTCGCAGCGTTTCCAGGTCGGCATGAACTTTGACGTCACCGACGACATTCGTCTGTCGGTTGAGGCCAAGTACACGACCGAAGACGCCTTCGACGTGGGGCAGCGGTCCTTCTGGGACATCTTCATCAGCGACTTCTCGCTGGCGGCCGGAACCGGCACGTCGACGACCCCGGGCCTGATCAACGGCACGGCCACCTTCTCGACCCGTCTGGACAACGCCTTCCTGCCCGCCAACGTCCGGGCCGCGATCGCCGCCAACACCTTCACCCGCTGGAACGCGCCCAGCACCGTCGATCCGACCCAGCCGGGCACGGTGCGGACCGCCGGCGTGGCCGCGCCGATCGCCAACCACCGCGGCTTCGGCATTCAGCGGAACCAGACCAAC
>CAMCIP010000239.1 GCA_945874855.1 Brevundimonas vancanneytii | reverse complement strand
AGGCGTTCCTGCGAACCGCGTCTGCAGCGAACTGCACAGCCGGCCCAACAAGAGTTGGCGCTTATGACGGGTGACTCGGCTGCCGTCAAGCGGCGAAACCGTGGCAAAGGCCCGTCAGCGCTTGCCGACGGTCACCTCGCCGGACCCCAGGATCGAGCGGCTGACCTGACCTGTGGCTTCGGCCACCCGCACGTCGCCGCCGCCTGCGATGCTGACGTCCAGATCGCCGGTTCTGCCGCCGAACATGACGTCCCCGCTGCCGGCGATCGACACCGAGAGATCCTCCAGCGTCCCGCCGCGAACCTCAACGTCACCCGAGCCGGCGATGCTGATGGCACCCGCACGTCCGTTGGCGCCCGCGAGGCGCACGCCGCCCGAGCCGCCGATGTTGATCTCGAAGGCGCCGGTCGTCCCGCCGCGCACCTCTCCGGACCCGCCGATGTTGACCTCCAGAGAGCGTGAGTCCCCCAGCAGGGCCGAGCCGGATCCACCGATGTTGACCTTCACGTCGTTCGTCACATTGGGCACGGTCCAGTCGCCGCAGCCGGCGATGGACAGGTCCACCTCGCGCGCGCCCTGGCCGACGGTGCCGAACACGGCGCCGTCCGCGCTCACCTTCACGTCGCGCGGCGCGCGGATGATGACCAGCGGCGCCTGGCTCAGCTCGACCCGGCCGACACCGCGGACCTCGGCGCTGGCGCCTGTGCCCGGCTGCGGGGCGCCCTGCGGACCCGAGCGGCAATCACGGATGCGGCTTCGGCGCATGGCGAAGCGGCGCTCGGACAGACCCCCGCTCACGATGGTCGCATCGCCTTCGCGGCGAACCGTCAGGGACGGCAGATCGGCGGTGCCCGCCTCGACGGACACGGCCACGTCAGCGCGATCCTCAACGATCACGACCACGCGGGCCACGGCGCCCTCGATCTGCACAGACTGGGCGAAGGCAGGTGTCGTCGCGGCGGCAGCGAGTGCAGTGGCGGCGACGGCAAGAAGGGTCTTCATGAGATGGCTCCTCTCCAGGAATGAAGCGGAACCTGATCGCGACGGTCGCCAAAGTCATTTTAACTCGACGTCATGACGTCGAATTCATCGACGCCTCTCCCGGAGTCGTCGATAGCCAACGCGAGACGTCGCTGAATTCCCGCCCCGCCGGGGCGCTCAGGCCCGCAGGGCGCCCGCGCCGTCCTCGACGCCCAGCTCCGGCTCGAAGTCGCGTTGAAAGCCCGCGATGCGGTTCTTCAGGCCGCCGACCCGTTTCAGCGCCAGCGAGGCTGCCCAGCGCGCCGCCAGCTCAGGCGCGGCCATGGCGTCGGTCGGGCGCGGCCGCCCGCCCCGGCTGCGCAGCACGGCATTGGTATACAGCGCGCCATTGCGCCACCGGGTCGGCCATGTCTGGAAGTCCATCGACAGCGAGACACAGAACCGGTCCAGGTTCTCGACCCGGTGCGGCGCATACAGGGGCCAGGTCAGGGCCTGGCCCGGCTCCAGATCGATCACCGCCGCGTCCGCCTCGAACGCCCGCCGATAGGGCAGTTCCTCCGTCGTCTGGCGCGCGACGACCTGTTCCATGTCGCCCTCCGACAGGTGGGCCTCGTAACCCGGATAGACGAAGATCCGCTTGCGGCCCCGCAGGTGGAACAGCACCACCCCGGCCGCGTCGAAATGATAGGGGACCCGGGCCTTGGGCGACGACAGGATCAGCTGACCGGCGTTGGTCACGGCCTTCAGGCCCGGATAGGCCGACTGGATGCGGCGGAACTCGCCCATGGCGGCGGACCAGAGGTCGGGACAGGCCATTTCGACCGAGCGCAGATTGACCCACAGCCGCCCCGCCTTGATCGCCTCCAGCAGTTCCGCCCCCGACAACCTGCCCCGCGCGCCGGTTCGCAGGGAACCCTGACCCTCTTCGTCGTAGTCGTACAGATTGATGTCGAACAGCTCGGGCGGACAGCGGTCCAGCACGCCGGCCAGCCAGGCGTCCTCGGCAAAGCCGCGAGCGATCAGGTCATGGGCGTGAACCGCGGCCTCGCGGATCGGGCCAGCATAGCGGGTGGTCATCTCAGGGTCTCGCGGCGGCGGGATCGGGCGACAGTTTGGCGGCGGCGGCGCGGGCGGCCGACAGGGCCCCGCGCAGACGGGCACCGGCCGTGACCTCGCAGGCCTCGATGGCGGCCCAGCGTCGACGGACGCTGGCGCTGAGGCGCTGGCCCCTGCCCTCGCCCGTGACGTTCAGCAGGCCGACGGCCGCACGGCTGAGCGAGCGCGCCAGCCCGGGGCGCACGACCGTGGCCTCCACAATCCGGCGCTCGGAGTTGCAGAAATACTTTTTGTAGCCCTCGCCCTGAAAGCCGTAGTCGAAGACGCGCCAGCCGTCGCCGGAGGCCAGACGCATCGTGTCCAGGCTCAGAAGGATGCCCGGCGAGCAGCGCGCCAGGGAGGGCTCATAGGCCGGGAACCAGAAATGCCACTGGTCCGTGCCGTGCAGCGAAACCTCCAGGGCCGCCAGCCGGTCGCCGCCCCAAAGCGCCGCCATGGACGCGCCGAAGCGCCCGCGCGGATCCCGCATCAGGGCATGCAGCACATCCCGGGTCCAGCCGCAGGCGAAGACGTCGTGCCGGCCTGTGCGGCGGTACTGCTCACGCTTCAGCCCGATCAAATGGTCCAGCAGGTCCGGATCGGTCAGACCGTTTTCGACCCGGATCGGGCCCAGCTCAGCCTCCAGGCTCCGGCGCGCCCGTTCCTTGTCCTTGAAGTATTTTCCGAAGGTCGCCCGGCGCTCGGCGTACCAGGCCTCATAACCGTCGGGCAGGGCCGCCTGGACGGTCGACTGGACCTCCCCGCCGGCTGCGGGGCCGACCCAGCCGCCCACGCTGAGGCGCGGTGCCTTCAACAGGTCGGCCACCTGTTCCAGCCCCAGCCCGGCATCCGGGAGAGCGATGACGCCGTGATAGTCGTTCAGCGGCGCGGCCAGCGGCTGAACCGCCCCACCGCGACGCTGATGGGGAAAGAAGCCCACGATCTCCCCGCCGCGATGCATCACCGCCACCTGGGCACCCGGCGTGACCGCCCCCGCGACCTGGGTGAACTCGGGCTGGAAATAGGGGGAAACCAGGTCGGGATTGCCATCGACCAGCAGGCGCCAGCGCGCGATCAGACCGGCGTCCAGCGCATCGGGCGCAATCAGCTCGACCTTGAGCGGTGCGGGCATGGCCATCTCCTGGCCGCCCCGGGAACGGGCCGCCTCGCGGGCACACTGCCCCGGGGGCCCTTGCATCGCGGTTTAGGGGCATGGTGAACGAAACCTGCCCCCCGCGCCGGAGCGTTGCTGCCGGGTCACTTCCGTCGGAGACCCGCCCCATGACCGCACGCCAGCCCGGCCGTCAGAACGAGTATGAGGAGGAACGCCCTGTTGGCTCCGGCGAGCCGCCCCATCCCGCCCAGGAACCGGCCGGCTCCGAAGGATCCTCCAACTCGGGCGAGACCGAGACCGACCCGGCCACGGGCGAGCCGAACCCCTGACCCGCGCAAGCAAAAAGGCCCCGGATCACTCCGGGGCCTTTCGTCTTTCCGGGTTGAGCCTCGCTTAGGCGAGGATCTTGGCCACGACGCCGGCGCCGACGGTGCGGCCGCCTTCACGGATGGCGAAGCGCAGCTTCTCTTCCATGGCGATCGGGGTGATCAGCTCGACGTTCAGCTCGGCGTTGTCGCCGGGCATGATCATCTCGACACCTTCCTTCAGGTGCACGATGCCGGTCACGTCCGTGGTGCGGAAGTAGAACTGCGGGCGGTAGTTGGTGAAGAACGGCGTGTGACGGCCACCCTCTTCCTTGGTCAGGATATAGGCCTCGGC